>CADBSW010000083.1 GCA_902797505.1 uncultured Prevotellaceae bacterium
TACTGCCATATCTCATCCTGATAGAACCGTTTGTAGGCCGCGCGGTGCAGTTTCGGGAACGTCTTCTGCAGACGGTCGGCGATAGGCTGCCGCTCACCTTTATATATATAGGTAGCCAAGGCAATGCTGATAACCGCTATGACGACGCTGGTGATGGCCACCGAAGAATCGAGGTGGATATCATAAGCCTGTCCGCTGGCACTCACCAGATGGCCGAAAGGAATGAATCCCGCCACTACGGTGATGGCTGCCAGTATGATGAGCGGAATGGTCATCGTCAACGGAGCCTCGTGCGGAGTGTGGTGCTCGTGCAGTTCCTTGTTCTCCGTACCCCAGAAAATGCCGTAGTACAGACGGAACATATAGAACGCCGTCATGGCAGCCACACCCGTCATGATCCAGCCCACCCACGGGCTGTATTGCATGCACGCCGTGAGGATCTCATCCTTGGAGAAGAATCCCGAGAACGGCGGAATGCCCGCAATGGCCAGACAGGCGATGAGGAAGGTGATGTGCGTGATGGGCATGTACTTACGCAGTCCACCCATTGCCGACATTTCGTTGGAGTGGACAGCATGGATGATACATCCCGCGCAGAGGAAGAGGCAAGCTTTGAACATGGCATGGGTGAACAGGTGGAACATCGACGCCATGTAACCCAGTTGCTGGTGATTGTCGAGCACTGCCTCATGGCCGGGTAGACACACGCCCAGCGCCACCATCATGAACGCAATTTGCGAGATGGTGGAGAAAGCCAACACACGTTTGATGTCGCTTTGGGCACAGGCCACCGCCGCGGCATAGAATGCCGTGAACACGCCTACCCACACAATGATGCTCAACTGTCCTGGCGCATATTCAATCCACAGCGGGAACATACGAGCCACCTGGAACACACCCGCGACGACCATCGTGGCCGCATGGATGAGCGCCGACACTGGCGTGGGACCCTCCATGGCATCGGGCAACCAGATATGCAATGGGAACATCGCACTCTTACCGGCACCTCCGATGAACATCAGCACCAAAGCGGTAGGAATGATGAAAGCACCGGCAGCAACAGCCTTGGCCACATTACCCTGGATAAACGGAGTAGTACCGTCGCCCATCACGATCGTCTCACCAGCAAACGAGAAGCTGAACGACTGGGTGTAGTAACCGAAGAGAAGGATACCGATCAGGAAGAACAAGTCGGCAAAACGTGTTACGATAAATGCTTTCTTAGAGGCAGCCACGGCAGCGTGTGTGCTGTAGTAGAAGCCGATGAGCAGGTAAGAGCTCACACCTACCAACTCCCAGAACAGATACATCTGGAAGATATTGGTGGCGAGCACCAGTCCTAACATAGACATGGAGAACAAGCTCAGGAAAGCATAGTAACGCTGGAAACCCTTCTCACCGTGCATGTAACCAAAAGAGTAGATATGCACCATCAGTGATACGGTAGAGATAACGATGAGCATCATCACAGAAATAGGATCCAAGAGGACACCTAAGTCGAAATGAAGATTACCCAACGGCAACCAGGTCACATTATAGGGAACGAGTGTCTGGAAGACACCGTCAACGCGTGCGGTAGTGAAATAGGTAAACGCTGTGCAATAAGAGATCAGCGTGACAATACCTAATGAACAAGTACCGATCAGTCCTGCTGTCTTGTGAGACATCTTCATACCGGCCAGTCCTAACACAATGAAGGAGAGGAGCGGCAAGAGCAGGATCAAACAGGAATATGAATAAATAGCATCCATTGTCTTTTTCTTTTTTACTGATTAATGATTAATTCTTCATTTCCTGGATACTGTTCACACGATCACTATGATAGTTCCGATACACATTGATAATAATTGCCACAGCAACAGCTGTCTCTGCAGCACTGATACCAATGGAGAACAAAGAGAAGAAGAATCCCTCCATACCTTGAGGGTAGACCAAACGGTTGATGGCGGCAAAGTTGAGATCCACCGCATTCAGGATAAGCTCAACGGAGATGAGCATCGCGATCAGGTTTCGACGGCTGATGAAGCCGAAGACGCCGATAAAGAACAACAGTGCGCTGAGCACCATAAAACAAGATACTGGTACCATAAGCTTACTCCTTTCTTGAAATCATTATACCACCGATGATACATGCCAACAGGAAGATAGAGATAAACTCAAACGGCAATACATATCCGAATCGGTCAGAGGATACCATCGCATGACCAATGGCGTCCATGCCAACCTCCTGATCGGGTACCATGGCGAAGTGATTAAACAACTGACTCTTAACAAACACAAAACCAGTCAGGGCCAAACCAACCACAGCCATGAAGATGCCGAAGGCGATACGACTGCCCTTGAGGCGCTCTACCAGTCCCTGCAGGGTCTGCTTGCTCACCAACTGAATGGCAAAGATATAAATCATTGTCACACCACCTGCATAGACAGCAATCTGAGCAGCACCCAGATAGGTATAGTCAAGCAGGAAATACAATCCTGCGATGCCGAAGAGCACGAAGAGCAGGAAGGTGGCTGCACGCATGATACGCTTGGTCGTTACACACATAACGGCAGAGAAGAGTATCACACAGGCCAATATACCAAACATTATTATATTAACCATAGATTACTTCGTTTTAGTGTTAAACTTACCAATCTCCAACGGAGCACCACCATCAATCAGGTTAGGCAGAGAACCACCCTGATAGACCTCCTTGTCGAGATGAAGCACCAGCTGACCACGGTCGAACACAGCGTTCTCGAAGTCGTTGGTAAACTCGATCGCATCGAAGTTGCAGGCATTGGTACACAACTGACAGAACATGCAGTCGCCCAGGTCGTACTGGTAGTCACGCAGCATGCGCTTCTTCTTACCAGTGGCCTCATCGGTAACCATCTCTGAGACGATCTTGATCGTTCCGTTAGGACATGATTTCTCACACAACGTACAGGCAGTGCACTTATAGCTACCGTCTTCATTACGCTTGAACACCAGACGACCGCGATGGCGCTTAGCCACATGAAGGGTCGTCTTACGGTTCTCGGGATACTGTTCGGTCGACTTCGCCGTGAAATACTCGCGCAATGTGGTCTTCATACCCACTGCTAAAGTCTTCACCGCATGGCCGACTTCACCGAAATATGATTTGTTATTTTCCATTTTCTTTTACTTTTTATGACACCCGATTACTTAACGTACCATCCCAGTGCCACAACGACTGTCATCAGCACGATATTGAACAATGACAGTGGCATCAGATATTTCCACTCTAACTTCAAGATCTGGTCGATACGCAGACGGGGGAAGGTCCAACGTACCCACATCAGCAACCATACCAAGAAGAAGGTCTTAGCAAAGAACCATACGATACCCGGGATATAGTTCATCAACGTATCGAAGGCAGAGATACCTATATTAATAGGTGCCCATCCACCGAGGAATACTGTTGCGGCGATGCCGGAGATCACGAAAAGGTTCAGATACTCAGCCAGGTAGAAGAAGCCGAAGCCCATACCGGAATATTCGGTATGATGACCGGCTGTCAACTCACTCTCAGCCTCTGCCATATCGAACGGACCACGGTTAGCCTCAGCGTTACCGGCAATGAGGAACGTGATGAAAGCGATGATAGCAGGCAGTGGAGCCTGAACGACGAGCCACTTCCAAGGACCGGTCTGTGCCTCTACGATACCGCTCATCTGCATGGTTCCTGTAAGGATCACAGCAGCGATAAGACACAGACAGAGAGACATCTCGTAAGAGATCATCTGTACGGCGGCACGCATGGCAGATACCACAGAATACTTATTGTTTGAACCCCAACCGGCTAGGAAGATACCTACCACGCCGATGGATGAGATCGCTGTCAGCAAGAAGATACCGACGTTGAAGTCAAGGATGGTAGCACCATTATTCCATGGGAGGAAAGAGAAGGTGCCTACTGATGCGATGATCACCAGGAAAGGAGCGACAATATAGAGCAGCTTATCAGCCTTATCAACGAAGAAGATCTCTTTGATCAACATCTTCAGCACGTCGGCAAACACCTGCAGGGTACCCCAAGGACCTACACGCATCGGGCCCAGACGACACTGGAAATAAGCACACACCTTACGCTCCATGAAGATCAGCACAATAGCAATGAGTGCATAGGCTATGAGAATCATCACGCCTACCAGCACGCACTCAATAAGGATGGTCCAGAAACTGTTCAGGCCAAGGGTGGTTCTGAGCAGGTTGTCAAACCATTGTGTTACTATAGAAAAATCAAACATGATGTTTATACGATTATAGAATTTACTGTTAATGATTATCGGTCGATATCAGGAATAACGAAGTCGATAGCAGCACCGGTGGTTACCAGGTCGGCAATCTTCTGACCGCGCAGCATCGGGTCGAGCGCACCAACCAGAGACAATCCCATCGGACGCATCTTCATACGATACGGACTCTTATCGCCCTTTGAATCGAGATATACACCGAACTCACCGCTGGCTCCCTCAACAGAGAAGTACCACTGTCCTTCGGGCACCTTGATGATAGGCTTCTGCTTGATATAGAAATCACCGGCAGGAATATTGTCGATCAACTGCTCGATAATATCCAGACTCTGATAGAGTTCCTGAACATGGATCAAGTAACGGTCCATAGAGTCGCAGCCAGTCATCGTAATCTGTTTCCACTCTACCTGATCGTACATCACATACGGATGACGCTTACGGGTATCGTTAGCCCAACCGGCAGCACGACCGGCAGGACCGGTAACGGCGTAGTTGATACAGTTGGCCTTGTCCATCATACCGACTTTCTCAAAACGGTTGTGGGTGATAATATTGTCACCGAACACATCCATATATTCCTGAATGATCGGGCGCAGGTACTTGCACAACTTCTTGGTGTTCTCCACAAAGTTTGGATCGATATCATCCTGCAAGCCACCTATTCTATAATAGTTCTGGATCAGTCGTCCACCTGTGGTCTCCTCCATCACGTTGAGCACATGCTCACGATCACGCATACAATAGAGGAATGCGGTGAGCGCACCTAAGTCCTGTGCACAGCAACCGAGGTACAGCAAGTGTGAGTCGATACGCTGCAACTCATCCATGATGGTACGGATATACTTGATACGGTCAGACAGTTCGATGCCCATACCCTCTTCGATCACACCTACCAACGCATGGCGATGCATCATGGCAGAGAGGTAGTTCAGACGGTCGGTCAGCGCCAATGTCTGTGGATAGGTCATACCCTCCCACATCTTCTCTATACCACGGTGAATATATCCCAGATGCGGATAGATACGCTTCACGGTCTCACCGTCGAGAACAGTCTGCAGACGGAGCACACCGTGAGTAGAAGGGTGCTGCGGACCGATATTGATGACATACTCATCATTGGTGAACAGACGGTTTTGCTTACATGTCAGTTTGCCATCCTCATCGAGGTTGTACTCACAACCGTAGTCGGGCTCGTTATCATCCTCGAGGGTGTAACTGTCGTCGAACTTCCAGTCCTTACGCAAAGGATAACCGTTGAAGTCGTTGCGCAGGAACAAGCGACGCATATCGGGATGACCGAGGAACAGGATTCCGTAGAAGTCGTATACCTCGCGCTCCAGCAGGTCGGCTACACGCCACAGTTTGCTGACGGTAGGTATCACATAGTGTCCATCCACCTGCTTGGCGATCATCTTCACACTGGTACGCTCATTGGTATCGGTATTCTCGAGGATATAAATACATCCGAGACCCTCCTCACCGAAGTCCTCACCAATAACAGTAACAAGATAATCGAAATGCTTATTGTCTTTCAGGTTTTGCATCTCCTGAGCAAACCTGTCGAAGTCAAATACAAGATTCTCTAATTTCATTTGGCTTCCTCCTTCACATCTTTCTTTAGTTCATTAACGAAATCCTCAGGCACATCAGTCACCACGATAGGTTTCTTCTTCCAGCCTGAAGCGATAGCCTCGTTGGAGAGATTCAGTTCACGCTCTTCTTTGTTCTGCTTGTGGTTGGCACCACCGAAGAACTTCTCCACCTTTACCTTACGCTGCAACTGCATCATACCGTAAAGGATAGCCTCGGGACGTGGAGGGCAACCGGGGATATATACATCCACAGGAACGATCTCATCGATACCCTTCACCACATGGTAGCTGGATTTGAACGGTCCACCACTGATCGTACATCCGCCTACGGCAACGATATACTTAGGCTCAGCCATCTCATCATAGAGACGCTTGAAAGCAGGAGCCATCTTGTGTGTGATCGTTCCGGCCACCATGATCAGGTCGGCCTGGCGGGGAGAGTTACGGGTAACCTCGAAACCGAAGCGAGAGAAATCATAACGGGCGCAACCAACAGCCATGAACTCAATACCGCAGCAAGAGGTACCGAAGGTCAACGACCATAAAGAATTGGAACGGCCCCAGTTGATCAACTGGTCAAGATTTCCCACCACAGCATTTACACCACCTTCATTCAGTTCGTCAATGATCGACTGCAGCGTATCATTGTCCTTGAATTCCTCGTAAGGAAGACTCTTGATCTTTGGTTTTCTTATTTCCATTCCAGAGCTCCTTTCCGCCAAGCATATGCCAGGCCAAATACAAGTACCAACAAGAAGAAACCGATGCTGACAAGCGCCATGCCACCGAAATCTTTAACTACCACTGCCCATGGATAGAGGAAGAGTGTCTCCACATCAAACATGAGAAAGAGGATTGCAAAAAGGTAAAATCCTATAGACACAGGGAGCCACGAAGAACCTTTGGTGGGGATACCGCACTCAAAGGGTTCGCCCTTCAACGTGTTATAGGATCGCGGGCCTACAAGTTTCGCGATGACGTAGGCACCAACAACCAAAACAATAGCCGTCAATAAGACGGTAACCAACAAATAAAAATACATATAATGTAAATATTAAAATATGCTGTAAAAAGCAACGTTTTTAAAAACGGTGCAAAGGTACTAATTTTATTCATGAATATTCATCTTTTTAACAGAAAAATATATATGGTTACGAAAAAAAGTCTTATTTTTGCAGAGAGAAAATAATATCAACTTAATCTATATCAAGATGAGAATAAAACAAATATCTGTCTTTTTACTGATAATGCTGTGTTTCTGCACCGCAATGAATGCCGCAAACCGTCAACCTGTCATCAAGAATCCATTAAAGAAAGCACCCACCGCCATCGTTGATGGTATCAACTATCGGTTGGATGAAAAGAACCAAAAAGCAAAAGTGATTTCAGGTGAGAACCTATATACTGGTGACATCGTCATACCCGAGAAGATAGAATATGACAGTGTGAAATACTACGTAGAGGAGATCGATGATAACGCATTCAAGGACTGCGCCTCCCTCTCATCTATCACCATCCCCACCACGATCACCAAGATCGGTTCAGGAGTGTTTAAGAACTGTACAGCCTTGGAGGAGATCACGATACCCGAGTCGGTAAAGGAGATTAAGAGTGAGACCTTTGAAGGATGCAGTAACCTGATGATGATTCGTATGCACAACGGAATCACGGAGTTGAGTCAGGGTGCCTTCAAGAAGTGTACCGCCCTGGAGTCTATCGCCCTGCCCAACAACCTCACTACCCTACCCAACAATCTTTTCCAAGGCTGTTCTAATCTGAAGAATGTGCGGTTACCGGGATCACTCAGCAAGATCGGCAGTAGTGTATTCGAAGAGTGCGCCAGTCTGGAGGAGGTAGACATCCCCAATGGTGTGAAATCCATTGGCAGTGATGCTTTCAAGAACAGTACGATGCTGCATCGTTTTTCTTCAACTACCAGTATGACAGAACTTCCCCATGGTATCTTCGAGGGATGCACCAATCTGAAGGAGGTTCAACTCACCACATCCATCCGTAATATCTCGAGTGATGCGTTTCACGGATGTTCTTCTCTCGACAGCATCCATATCCCCAACTCAGTGAAGTCGATGGGCAGCAGTGTGTTTGAAGGATGCTCTAACTTGCGTGTCATCAATATCCCCGGTGCTATCAGTGAGATTCCCTCGAAGGCTTTCAAGGACTGTAGTACAATAGCTGATATCAAACTCACCAACTCGATTAAGTCGATCGGTTCGGATGCCTTCAACGGATGTGCCTCTATCGTTACTATCGAGATACCCACCAGTGTGAAAGAGATCGGCTCGGATGCGTTCAACAACTGCAATAGTCTGAACACGGTGATTATGCGTAGCGGCACGCCTTGTAAGATCAAGAAAGATAGTTTTAGTAAGACTTTCATGAAGGAAGGTACCTTATTGGTTCCCAACGAGATACCTTATAAGGCTGATCCAAAGAGCAACTGGGCTAAGTTCCGTAATATCGAGAAGAATACGATCAATAGACGCTATTGATTTTTGGAGATCATAGGCACCCTCATTGCGGGCTTGATGCACAAACTCTCATAGATCATTCTCTATTTTTTCAACACAGAGATTTGGAGACACAGAGTAAAAAAACTGCAACTCCGAATCTCTGTGTTTTTATTTGTAGATTGCGGATCAAGTCCGCAATGAGGAAGAGACGTTAGCATTTGACCTTATGTGGTTGCGATAGCGAGAGTGGAAGGTATAAAATCTGATGATCGAGCATGGTGCCGAAGGCATTGCGAGGACCTGTTTGAGCGAAGCGAGTCCCGCAGCAAAAATGCGAGGAATCATGATTTTGTCTGACACGGAGCGTGCAACATGGTCTCTCTTGGTTCTTTCTCTCTGCCGTAACAGAGAGAAGAACATTTAAGATCTCATTGCTTTCAGCGATTATCGTTACGCCGTATAGTTATGGTCTACGATAACCGTAACCGTCTCGTTGGGATATAGAGCCTGTAGCTCTTGCGTCAAGGTCTGGGCGAATGTCTTCTCATCGGTGACAGAGATATCGGGCACCACATCCACAGAGATGCGGTTTTCCTTCTCGAAATAGACGAAGCCGTGCACCTGTGAGATATCCTCGTGTTCTGCCAATGCCTGCAACACCTTATTCTGTATCCCAGTAATCTTCTTGTCACCGGTGGCAATGGCATATACTCCGATGGTCATGATAATACCGAATTTCTCATTGAGGGTCTCTGTGATCTTACGGGTGAGTTGATGGATCTCCAACGCATCCATCGTGTCCTTAACATTGATATGCAGCGAACCGATAATCACATCCGGTCCGTAGTTGTGCAAGATGATGTCGTAAACGCCATGTACCCCTTGAAAACTCAGTACTTCTTTCTTGATCTGTGCCACCAAGTCGGGGGATATACGTGCACCCAACAACTCATTGATGGGTGACGACAACATTTCAAAACCCGCTTTGATGATCAGGATAGAGATAAGCACGCCTAAGATACCGTCGAGCGACACATGCCAGATCAGCATGATTGCGGCAGATACCAAGGTAGATAGTGTTACGATAGCATCGAAGAGAGCATCGGCCCCTGATGCAATCAGCGCGTCACTGTTCAGTTGTTCACCCTTCTTCTTAACAAATTGTCCGAGCACGAGTTTTACTACCACACTCACAATGATGACAACCAGTGTTATCGTGGTGTAGTTGGGTGTTGTCGGATGAATCAGTTTCTGCGCGGACTCTATCAGTGAGGTAATACCGGCAGAGAGTACGATAACAGCGATAATGATAGCGGTTAGATACTCTATGCGTCCGTGTCCGAAGGGATGCTCCCTGTCTGCAGGCCGCTTCGACAGTTTAGTGCCTACGATAGTAATCACACTCGAAAGGGCGTCACTGAGGTTGTTCACCGCATCCATCACGATGGCGATGGAGTTTGCCAATGTACCCACCACTGCCTTGAAGAAGGCCAGCAACACATTTGCAGCAATACCAATCCAACTGGTACGTATGATTTGTGAAGAACGATCCATACTAAGTATATTTTTATGCGGCTGCGAAATTACAACTATTTTTCATAATCACCAAAAAAGGCGCACGGAAAGTGCGCCTGATACGATAAAAACATCACCTTATTTCTCACTTGGAGAAATTCCTCGATGCGAAAGGCAACGCCATGCGGATGGCATGATGCCAGTACTCCCAGTTATGGTTGCCGTTACGCACACGCAACTCACTCTTAATCCTTTTCTGGCGCATCAGTTGATGCAGCTGAACGTTCTGATTGAAAAGGAAATCATCATCACCACAGTCGATAAACCATTTCACGGTGCGCAAGGCCTCGACGGTCTTCTCATCCGCATTACGCACATACTCAAGTGCTGAGTGATCCTTCACGGCTTTATTGAGAAGGTATAGTTTGTCGTCCACATTGGGCTCCCTGCGACGCATATCCTCACTCGTGAGCCAGGCGCTCATCGCATAGACAGAGGAGAACATATCGGTATGACGCTGACCATATACCGTGCTGCCACCGCCACCCATTGACAGTCCCATCACAGCCCGCTGACCTTTCGAACCACCAGCCCTGTATTTCTTTTCTGCCTGCGGAAGCAGTTCCTTAAAGAAGAAATCCTCATAGCTCCAGCCCGGCATATTGAAGTAGCCATTCCATATATCATACCTATTTGGTCCTCCGGCATTCGGCATGATGATCACCATCGGTAGCGCCTCACCCGTCTCGATCAGTTCGTCGGCTACAGTCTGCATCAGTCCTTTGTCACGCCACGCGGTATAGTCGTCTGTCAAGCCATGGAGCAGATAGACCACCGGGTAGTGGGCTTGCTTATTCGCATCAAAACCGTTGGGCAGGTATACGTTGAATTTTACCCATGTTCCCAGGATGTTACTCTTAATACTGTCGGTCACCACCTTACCGGCTTGTGCGAAGGTGCACACCAGCAATGCCATCATCAGTAATACCTTTCTCATATGCTCTTCTATTTAAGATTATGGATTTTATTTTACAAAAGTAATGAATTCTCACTATTTACCACAACGTCTGGTACATAAACATGATGACTATTAACACTATTTAAAGGAGTCCGAAGTATTCGGACTGGGAGTTTTATGTACTAATACTGGGAGTTTTATGTATTAATACTGGGAGTCCCATGTACTAAAACTGGGAGTTATAATAGGCATTTCCATTACGAATGATAATCTGCCAACCGTTCTATTGGCCGTTGGATGATCTTACCTACTAATAAATCATTTGCTTTGAGTACGTCGGTGAGCACGTCACGGTAAGCATCCGCCATGCTGCCTACGAAATTGACGGGCAGGTCCTGACGGTTATATTTCATCACGTTCTTACGTACGAAGGCATTAAAGTGCTCGTATACCAGGATGCGGATGGCCGGTTCTTCCATCTGTAGACGTACAAAAGGAGAGAGAGATGCCAAGAAGCGGTTGGCCATCGGCTGTCGGTACACCCTGTCGATGATCTCTGCGTATGTCATCTTCGACCACTCGAAGAAGGCATCACAGATATTCTGTGGCAGTTCGCGCTTAAAAAGTTTGTTCAAGAAAAGCTTTCCCAAAACGGCTCCACTGCCCTCATCACCAAGGATATAGCCCAAGGGAGGTATATTGTCGGTGATACGTTCTCCATCATACAGACAAGAATTAGAGCCGGTGCCTAAGATACAGGCGATGCCCGGTTCATGACCGCACAGGGCACGGGCTGCACCCAACAGATCGCTCTCCACCAGAACTTCTGCTTGGGGGAACACCAGCATAAGCATCTTGCGCACCTTATCAGCAAAAGGCTCTACACAACCGGCACCATAGAAGAATATCTCATCGACAGTCTCATCAGCCATCATACGGACATGCGAAAGAATATCCTCCTCACTCATCGTCACAGGGTTGATGCCATTCTCCGTGATGATCTCTCCATCCATCATCCAGTCGGTCTTTGTGCTCCCACTGTCAGCCACCAATATCATAAGCGTGTTTTATTTGTATTTAACAATATTTTCTTTGCAAATATAGTTATAATGTTTGGAAAATCTGTAATTTTGCATCCATTAATTTAAAGGATAATGAAGAAAAGCTATTTTATCATACTGTTTCTCATGGTAGTCGCTGCCCTACCCTCACGGGCCGTACTCAAGGAGAAAGACCTCACACAGACACTCGGTATCCTGCGCGCAGAACTCACCAAGACACACAGTGAGCAAGAGAAGAATACCGAACGGATAGCACAACAGGAAGAGCGCACCCGCAGGGAGTTTATGAATATCTGGCAGCGCAGCAACCAAAACGCCATGATGCTCTACTCCCAGAAGGCCGACTATGTGTTCGACCTCACCTACGCCTGTCATGAGGCCACCGACCAGTTTCATGAGTTTAAGCAGTTGTCGCTGCCCTTCCGCAACTACATCGAGAAGATGGAGACGGAGTTGGCCCGCTACGACAGTCTGATCAACTCCCTGCAGAACATGCCGGTAATCAACCTTGACGAGAGGGCAAAGATAGACCGTAACGTATGTCTTACCTATGCTGTGAACATCCGGAAGTCGATGTTGGAGAACAAACTGGCCTTCGATGAGTATATCGAACGGTATAACAGGATGGAGCAGCGCCTGTCATATCTGAATGACTATGCCAACCAGCGATATGGTGAGATACAGTATAATATCTTCAGAAACGGCGGTGACAGCTACCTGAAGATCCTACGTTCCTTGAAACGCCGACTGATGAGCACGGCAGAGACGGTGACAGAGAAATACCGTCCATATCGTAACATCAACTCCCAATGGGATGCGAAGATCATCCTCGATCTCTTCTTGCTGATCATGATGTATGGATTATTGTCGATCCTGCTCAACCTGCTGTTCTTCCGCTATGTCATGCCCAAGAGGTTCCAGACAGAGCAGTTCAAACAGAAGAAGTCATGCATCGTGATGGCTACCACCACCATCACCTTCGCAGTAATATTGGGAATCATCCATGCGTTTATCAACCAGAACTTCATCATCATGGCCAGTGAACTGCTCATCGAGTACGCATGGCTGCTGGGTGTGATACTGATCTCTCTGATCTTGCGCCTGGAGGGTGACCAGATTAAGAGTGCTTTCCGCATCTATGCCCCACTGATCACCATGGGATTCCTGGTTATCTCCTTCCGCATCGTGTTGATACCCAATGATCTGGTAGACCTTATCTTCCCCCCGATCCTACTGTTATGTGCCCTGTGGCAATGGAACGTGATCTTGAGACATAGCAAGAATATCCCTTATAGCGACACGTTCTATGCCTATATTTCATTGATTATCTTCGTGATCAGTACAGTATGTGCATGGATCGGCTATACACTGATGAGCGTGCAGGTGCTCCTGTGGTGGATCATGCAGTTGGCATGTATCCTGACCATTACCTGTCTGACAGGTTGGATGAAGAAACGCAGTATCAAGAAGCATATCGACGAACTGCCCATTACCAAGACCTGGTTCTTCCAATTGATATACTATGTGATACTGCCGATCCTCGGACTCATCTCCATCCCGCTGAGTATCTTCATGGCAGCAGATGTATTCAACCTGAGTGATCTCACCTGGACGATCTTCAAAACCCGCTTTATCGACATCAACAACTTCAAGGTAAGCATCTTCAGTGTGTTGGCAGTCATCGCCCTGTACTTCATCTTTAAATATATAAATAAGGTGAGTCTGGCTTTCCTAAGGTTACACTTCAGGCGCAAGAACCTCGTCAATATCGGTTCGCGCGAGGTAATGGGAAAGAATGTGATACAGGTGATCGTATGGGGTGCCTGGCTGATGATCTCACTGGCAATCCTCCATGTGGGTGGCACCTGGATGTGCTATATCGCCGGCGGTCTGTCTACTGGTATCGGTTTTGCCTCAAAGGATATCCTGGAGAATATCTACTATGGTATCTCACTGATGGCCGGACGTATCAAGGTGGGTGACTGGATTGACGTGGAGGGCACTAAAGGAAAGGTGGCCAGCATCAGCTATACCAGTACGATGATAGAAGCCATCGACGGTTCGGTAATCGCCTTCACCAACTCGCAGATGTTCACCAAAAACTATAAGAACCTCACGAAGAATCACGGATTCGTATTGTCGCTCATCCCCTTCGGCGTAGCCTATGGCAGTGGTATCAAGGAGGTGTGCGCCCTGATAGAGGAGCGAGTGAGCCGACTGCATCACGATTACCTCGATCCCGAGAAGAACGTGAAGGTGGTATTTACGGAATTCGGTGACAACAGCATCAACTTCAAACTGTTATGTTGGGTAGATGCCGTCAAGCAGATATACGCCGTGAGTGACATCATGGAGTGCATCTATGACACGCTGAACGAGCATCATATAGAGATACCGTTCCCACAGCGCGATGTGTATATCAAGACACTGCCGGAGAACAAAACGAAATAACATACGACAAAAGAGACATAACCATGACAAAACCCATCTTTATCGCCGGTCCATGTGTCATCGAGTCGATGGAGCTGCTACAGACCGTGGCAGAAGAACTGTCAAGACTGCGTGAGACACTGGATATCGATATCTATTTCAAGGCATCGTTCGACAAGGCCAACCGCACTAGTCTGCACTCCTTCAGAGGACCAGGCATGGAAAAAGGCCTGCAGATGTTGCAACAGATCAAAGAGCACTACCACCTGCCCGTGCTCACAGATATCCATGAGAGTTATCAGGCTGCGCCGGTGGCCGAGGTATGCGACGTACTGCAGATACCGGCATTCCTCTGCCGGCAGACTGATCTGCTGGTGGCAGCAGCCAAGACCGGCAGGATCGTAAACATTAAGAAAGCGCAGTTCCTCAGTGGAAAAGATATGCGCTATCCGGTAGGAAAAGCTGTAGAGAGTGGCGCTAAAGAGGTATGGCTCACCGAGCGAGGCAACTGTTTCGGATATAACAACTTGGTAGTAGATTTCCGTAATATCCCCGACATGCTGGAGATCGTGCCCAGGGTGATCATGGATTGCACACACAGCGTGCAACGACCGGGCGGAGGACAGGGTATTACCAGTGGTGACCGTCGTTTCGTGCCTAACATGGCCTACGCTGCCAAGGCTTTTGGAGCCACCGGTTATTTCTTCGAGGTACACCCCGATCCTGACAAAGGTCTCAGTGATGCGGCAAACATGTTGCAGTTGAATGATCTGGAGACTATTATACGACGATTGATAAAGGAAGACACAGATGAAAGAGATTAGAGAGTACGGCATACAGTGCGTGAAAGATGAGGCACAGGCCATTCTCGACCTGATACCACAGTTTGATGAACAGTTTGACGAAGCCGTGAAGATGATCTTCCACTGCAAAGGGAAGGTGATCGTGACAGGCGTAGGAAAGAGTGGACATATCGGTGCGAAGATTGCCGCCACCTTATCGAGTACTGGCACACCATCATTCTTCGTCAATCCTTTGGATGTGTTCCATGGTGATCTGGGTGTGATGACCCACGACGATGTAGTACTCGCCATTAGCAACTCCGGACAGACAGACGAACTGCTACGTTTCATCCCCATGGTGCTCCATATGAATATCCCCATCATCGCCATGACAGGAAATCCCGATTCTCTGTTGGTGAAATACAGCAATGTGCATCTCAACACGAAGGTAAAGAAGGAAGCCTGTCCGCTGAACCTCGCGCCTACCAGTAGCACCACAGCACAACTGGTAATGGGTGACGCCCTGGCCGTGGCACTCATGGAGATGCGTCATTTCAAACCGAAAGACTTCGCCCAGTTCCATCCGGGAGGAGAATTAGGAAAACGTCTACTTACCACCGCACAGGATGTAATGAAAAAAGAGAACCTGCCGGTATTAGATGAACAGATGCATTTGGGTGAGGCAATTATCTTAGTAAGCAAAGGAAAGTTAGGTTTGGGCGTCGCCCTCCAGGATAATAAAGTGATCGGTATCATCACCGACGGAGATATCCGAAGAGCCATGGAACGCTGGCAAGCCGACTTCTTCAACCGTACAGTTGGGGATATCATGACCCGCACGCCGAAATGTGTGTTGCCCACCACTAAGATTACAGAGATACAGAAGATCATGCATAAGCATTTCATCCACTCCGTACTCGTGGTAGATCAGGAAAACCATCTCCTCGGTGTCGTAGACCATTACAGTTGTATGATATAATGAAAAGGATACAAAAGATACTCACTACCCTACTCTGCTGTTGTCTCACCGGTATTACTGTGGCACAGACAACAGTTGACTCTCTGCCACAGCTATCGTCGGACAGTCTGATCGTAGAGGACTTGCGAAAGGAGAATGTCACGTTCTCGCACGACAACTCCGTCACCTTATTATATAGTGGACAAGAGAAATTCAACGACATGTTTGAAGCCATCCGACAGGCAAGGAGTAGCGTGCATCTGGAGTATTTCAATTTCCGTAACGACTCCATCGCCGATCTGCTCTTTGAGATACTGGCCAAGAAGGTGAAGGAAGGAGTAGAGGTACGTGCCCTCTTCGACGGTTTCGGCAACACCAGCAACAACCAACCACTCAAGAAGAAGCACATCAAGAAACGTAGGGCGCAGGGTATACAGTTGTATGAGTTCAACCCCGTTAGTTTTCCCTTTGTAAATGATTTCTTCGGGCGTGACCACCGGAAGATTGTCGTTATCGACGGACAGATAGCCTACACCGGTGGAATGAACGTGGCCGACTATTATATCAAAGGTACTGATGTGGTGGGTGAATGGCGTGACCTGCACTGTCGTATCGAGGGTGAGGAGGTCAACACCCTACAGCGAATCTTCCTAAGCATGTGGAAACGGGTAACGGGAGAGGTGATCAGTGGAGAGAAATATTTCCGGAAGCCAAGTGACAAATCGCACTTCACTGGACTAAAGCCCGATACGACTGCCACAGCAGGACGTAAGATGGTGGGTATTATCAACAGGGAGCCCCACCGCACAAACAAGATCATCCGCACCTTCTATATAGGGGCTTTCAATCATGCCAAGGACAGTATTAAACTGGTGAATCCCTACTTCACCCTGATACCCTCACTGAAGAAAGCCATCAAGAGAGCCATTAAGCGTGGTGTGAAGGTAGAACTGATGATTGCGGCCAACAGTGATATACCCCTGACGCCCGACTGCAGTTTCTATAATATGCGCAAACTACAGAAGAAAGGGGCCGAGGTGTGGATCTATGAACGAGGGTTCCACCATACGAAGATTATCATGGTAGATGGAAAGTTCTGCACAGTAGGCAGTTCCAACTTAGACGCACGCAGTCTGAAAGCCGACTACGAAGAGAATGCCGTGATCATCGATCCACATACCACCAAAGAACTGGATAAGATGTTTGAGCATGACAAGGGGCACTCCTTCAAACTGACAAAAGAGTCGTGGAATAAATGGCGTACCCCTTGGCAGAAATTTCGCGGATGGTTCGGACACCTGCTCAGTCCATTCCTCTGACCATATCCAGCATCAACGTGATGTCTAAAGGCATGATACCATGATCGTATAATGTCTGACGGTCAGCATCAAACTCCTTCGATAACTGTGTATCGTCTTTAGAAACCTTCTGTTCTTTCAGGTAGTTTTTAAAACAAGCCACTGCCTCGTCGTAGGCATTCTCAAACCACTTGCAGTAACCGTGGTTGAGGTAGTCGACAGCCTCATGATGTTCGTTTGCTGTTACCTGAGCATACATCTCATCGGCCTGGCCCAAACGATTCTGCCCCATCAGCGCCCATGCGAGGATACGTTGTACATTCAGGTCATCACCATGTTCGTAGTGCAGACGATAGAGATGCTCCACAGCCTCATCAAAGGAATGAATACGACAGAGAGCGACACAGAGATTCAACTCATATTGTTGATTATCAGGATATAGCAAAAGGAGTTTTGAGTAGATGTTTATTGCCTTTTCGTAGTTCTCCCCCTGCATATAACAACGGGCTAACATAGCCATCACCTTGTGATTATCTGGCTGTTCGTTAACGATTTTCTCAAAATAACGCACGGCCTGTGGATAATCATTCTGGTAATAATAGGCACAGAGTCCACGGAAATAATCGGCATCCTTCTGGTCATCCGACAGATAACGTACCAACGTCTTGAGACTCACTCCGTCATGCCTCTGGTGGTAGAAACGTGCCAATTCTGAACGGAAAGACGTAATACTCATCTTGTCAAAACGATGATCATGCAAAAACAGATACCCATGATTAGCCAATGGGTTACGCAGTTCATTACGCAGCGTGAAGAGTTTGAAGAAACGATACAGATCCTGCAAGTACATTCGTCGAATGTACGTTGGTGTACCCATCGTCTCCTGAGGGATGGTAGGTCCTAAGACATCAGCATTGCCCATCATCTCCTTGATATTATCAGGCAGTTGGTTGATGATGGTAGAGATAGCCAACGTAAAACTGTACTTGTCACTGTCGCAGAAAGGTCCGTTCTCTGCGATATTACGCAGTACTGCCAAGGAATCGAGTTTATCCACCACGCCGGCAATACCGGGGTGCTGTATATAATAAGGTGTAAACCAGTTCGACAGATCATAGAAGAAAGAGAAACGCTTCATCTGTGAGAAGCCACCAAAGTACACATCAGAGCCAGCATTCTGCATCTGTTGCATCTGACGGACCATCTGTTCTACCTCTTCCATCTTACGGTCGTCGGCATCCGGGTCAAGGATATCCTGCATAGGATCTTCCTCCTTCTCCACGATACCGTCGCGCGTGATATTAAACTGGTTGTTCTTGATCAGCGTGGGCATGATCTCCCTTTGTATCGTTTCCGTGTCTTTCTCCGCACTCACAGTAAAAAGCAACTGTTTCTGCAGATCGATAAGATCACGGGCAATACCTTCATCACTGACCATACCATCGATCAGTGCCTGTTCTTCTGTAGTGGTATGCTCCCTCATGGATAATACCCACCCTACCAAGGCACGTTGTTTGACATGATCGTCTGTTGATTGGCAATAAACCTCAGTAAGCATCTTGAACTTCAGGGGATCATACTCGTTGATACAAGCCAGCATAACGGCTGCAGTGATCACCTGTGCGTCATTGCTATCTATTGTCGGAGAAAGAAGTAAGGTCTTATAGAAATCTGCATCCTCCGTACGCCACTGTCGGGAGATCAGCAGGGTATAGAAGAGTTGTGAGACAAACTGCTGATGATGCTTATACAACTCTTCAGTCTTGTTGTTATCGGTCGTCGACCATTCATCAAGACTGGCCAAGGCTACGTCAGAGACGAATCCCTCTAAAACGGCACGCTGCTCATCATGACTCATCAGCAACCTGCGACGGCGTGCCTCACCAAAGAGATTCTCATGTGTACACCGCCATTCTATCTCATAGTGGATCAACAGACGGTACATCCGCGCAAGCAAATCCTGGTACATCTTATCACGCTGTGGATCAACAAATCCACTACGCATGTAGACTAACATGCGGTGATAGTCTTCATAGATATCCTCCAACTGCTCACCCTTAACAAGATAGGGCTCAATAGAGATAACGGGTTGTATCATGCGCAGGGCCTCCATCAACTGTCCTTTCTCGACCTGCTGGATAGCCTCATGTATCTTTTGTCTTATATCTGTCATCATTTCAACCATTTGTCAGCTTTGACCATATCGCTCTCCGCTGGTGGAGCAGCATGATGGAAAGTGGTCTTGGGGAGTGCCTTCACCGTACGGTCATCTGCCTTCGTGTATTGCATAATCAGTGAGGCATAGTGTGCGACTCCCTTCTTATTGATGGAGTCGCAAGCAGCATTATAACCTTTCACCAATGCTTGTAACTGTTCCTGTCGACGTTTGTCTTTTAGCAGTTCTTCACGCATCACCACCGCACCCATCTGCAGGTTTTTCTGTTTGCTATCCATCAAGACAGGATTCTTAAACAATCGGGCTGTGGTAGCCTGGGGCTCTGGCAACAAGACAGCATCCATCTCCTTGTTGAGCAGCATTCTCAAACGGATATTCGGATCGTTGATCTGCACACGGAACACCATTTCCTGCTTCAGTTTGGCACTATCGACAGCCAAGTCTGAAAGGTAATCAGTAACCGAAAAACGTGTCATGGCAATCATCTTATCCTCCAACTGTTTCAATTGGGTAAGACGAGCCGAACGACTACTGATCAGTTGCCAGTAAGCATTGGTGGTAGTGATATAATGCAATGGCATTCCCCGACGGATCATCCTCTGTGCCCTGACAATATCGGTGACACATCCTTCGATCTTCTTCGACGTCATGGCGGCATCAGCGTCTATCTGACTATCGTATGCCTTGATACGAATATGGGCAGCGGTATCAAAAAGCTGTTCTTCATTGGCCACATAGAAAGGCAGACAATCAAGAGTAGGAAGCATTCCTATCTTCAGTGCCTCCGCATCCATCTTGGCCTGTTGCTTTTGTCTTTCCTTGGCCGCCTGACGCTCCTTTTCAAAGGAAGAGCCACAACCGACCATTACAGAGACCAGCAAGAAGAATGCAACAGCCTTATAAATATACTTCATATGATTAAACCTAATACAGAGTAACGATTTCACTCTCTAACGATATGTGAGCCACTGGCTTGATGAGTAGCCAATATCAGCACCTCGGCAATCTGCACATGTGCCGGGGCACTGGCAGCATAGAAAGCCACATCGGCGATATCATCACCGGTGAGCGGTTTGATGCCCTTATATACATTGGCAGCTTTCTCCTCATCCCCATGGAATCGGGTAACGCTGAAATTGGTCTCTACCAGTCCTGGTTTCAGGTTAGTAACGCGAACAGCAGAGTGAGACACATCGATACGAAGTCCGTCGGTAAGTGCCTTTACAGCCGCCTTGGTAGCACAGTAGACATTACCATTGGCATAGGCAGCATCACCGGCCACACTACCGATATTGATCACATGACCGCTGTTACGCTCCACCATACCAGGCACGATCAGGCGAGTCATATTCAACAGGCCTTTGATATTCGTGTCAATCATGGTATCCCAATCATCCACACTACCCTCATACTCCTTATCCAATCCAAGAGCTAATCCGGCATTATTGATCAGCACATCTATTTCTTGCCATGCCTTGGGAAGCTTTTCGAGTTGACGCTCTACCTCTTCGCGCTCTCTGACATCAAAGACCATCGGACAAACCTTAGCACCCAACGCCTTACATGCCTCCACGACAGGCTTCAGTTTTCCCTCACTCCTACCGGTCAGTATCAGGTTATAGCCACCTGCGGCAAACTTTCTTGCACAGGCCTCACCAATACCGCTGGTAGCACCTGTTATTAAAACGATCTTTTTTTCTTTCATATTATTGTTTTTTTCTTTGTTCTTTTAATGACCTTAAGGTCCTTAAAGTCTTTAAAGTCCTTAAGGTCCTTAGCAATTAGCTCTTAGCTACAAGCCCTTAACCGCCTTAGGCGTCCAGTTGCGGAAGAAGCGCATCACCTTACTCTTGTCGTATCCCTGTCCTTCCTCGAGGAAAGAAGAGTCTTGGTGATGAAGCACCTTTCCATTCTCATCAAGCACGACAAAGACAGGATAGCCAAAGCGTCCCGGTTTACCCAAGCGCTGCATCATTTTCTCGCCAAGTGCAGCTTTCTCGGCATCCACATTTTTCTTTCCCGGTTTATAGTTCACATGGATAAATACGAAATTATCATCCACAAACTTACTGATTTCCGCATCTTTCTCAATGAAGTCTGCAAAGCGCAGGCACCAGATACACCAGTTACCACCCACCTGACAGATGACAAACTTCTGTTCTTTCTGAGCCTTCAGTATCGCCTGATCGATTTGTTCCAGAGGGTTGATCTCCTCATTATAAACCTTCTTCAATGCAGTCTGGGCATTTGCGGAGAATGCGAAAACGACCATGCACAATAATGCTGTAATAATACGTTTCATCTCATTCATTCTTATCTTCTGTTTTTAATACCTTGCAAAAATACAAAAAATCCCATGAAGGAAGAAGATAATTACATAAAAAATAAATGTTTTTCACTTAAAGTTTGTACATTTGTAAACGATTAATGGACTGTAAATGAAAGTATCACAGAGTAAATATATCAATAGGATCCTGCTTTGGCTCTTTGTTTGGGGCATTACAGGTATGGGGGCGACCACCCTTACATCGTGTAGTAACGACGACAAGCTGCCTGACGAAGAGAAAGAAGAAGAATCTGTGCAAGTAAAGGCACGGGTATATGAAACCATCCGCTATGACAGTGACAAGACAACTGCCTATAACTTCGAATACCCCTCGGTTGACCCATATGGTAAGCCCGTGATGCTCTCTGGAACGATCACTGTAGGTGACGAAGTGGACGATACGCATCCCGGAAAAGGTCTGTTACTATACAATCACTTCACCATTAACAAGAAAGATGAATGCCCCTCAAAGGGAGAACTCGGTCTTCAGAAGTTGGTAACAGGCAGTGGACTCATCACCATATCCGCGGATTACTACGGTTTTGGCATCACAGAAGACAAGCACCAGGCATACTGCATCGCCGGTGTTAATGCCCAGGCCAGTGTTGATGCCTTACAGGCAGCAAAGGTACTATTGCCCACGCTTGGATATTCGTGGAATGATCAGTTACTCTTTAACCTGGGTTATTCTCAGGGTGCACAGACAGCCATGGGAGTGGTCCGACTGATCGATCAGAAATATCCTCATTTGCATATCACCTACACCTACGCCGGTGGCGGTCCATACGACATTCCCGAGACATACCGACATCTCATTGAGAAAGACGATACCGACATGCCATCGACCATCATCAGCGTACTGCTGGCTTACAATGAGTATTACGAATTAGGGATTCCGCGTGAGAAAATGTTCAAAGAACCATACCTCAGCAATATAGACGAGTGGATACTGAGCAAGAAATATAGCAGTTCGCAGATTGATGCAAAGATAGGAAAGGCATCGATCAGTGATATTCTCACACCAGAGTTACTCGACCTCAACTCCGACCTTTCGAAAAAGATCATGGCAGCTTTAGAGAATGACAATCTGTGTAAAGGTTGGAACCCACAAGCCAACAATCATATCTTATTGTTACACAACACCAAAGACAAATCAGTGCCAATGGAGAATACAGAGAACCTCTACCAGTTTTTATTGAAGCAAGGAATGTCCAAGGAGAATATCTCTTACAATGTCACCAATATGGGCAGTATCTATGGATCAGCCCATGAGACGGGAGCTGCCATGTTTGCCCTCATGAGTATTTCCAAGATGTGCGACATCTTAGATATAAAGCTATGGTTTAGCATACTTGATGTGGTTAACAAGTTGTAGATATGCGCCCTACCTTACAATATTTAGAGCGACAGTATGAAACCCTGAACAAACAGTGCTTTCAAGGACTGTTGCCTACGGTCAGGATACAGTTGAGCAAAGCACGCACGTACCTCGGTCAACTGGGATACAAACGCCGCAGGAAGTTACTGGGCGGTTGGGAGTATTACGATTATGTTATCCGTATCAGTACTCGTATGGATCAGAAAGAAGAAGAGGTTACCGACACCCTTTTGCACGAGATGATCCATCTCTATATCGCTGTTAACCATCTGAAAGACAGTTCTTCACACGGACCACTCTTCCGGCAGATCATGAACAATATCAATACACGATATGACAGACATATCACCATCTCACACCATCGGACAAAAGAAGAACTGGAGCAAGACACCCAGCAACGCACACATCTGATATGTATCTCCACCTTCAGTAGCGGAGAGCATGGCATCACCATTGTTGCGCGCAGCAGGATCTTCCTACTATGGGATCAGTTAAGACGTTTCCCCAAAGTAACATCCACACAATGGTATGTTTCTCAAGATGCCTTCTTCAACCGTTATCCACGTTCGCAGACACCCAAGATATACCGTATCAACGATAACGATCTGGAGATACATCTCAAAGACGCAAGACCTCTGATACGGAAAGATGGTAAAATCTACGTAGGGAAATGACAGAAAGGAGATTATTCCGTGGGCAGGATCTCCATAGGCTCCGACACAAAGGTAGTAGCTCCATGATCAAGGAGGAACTCACGACTGCGGAATCCCCACAACACACTGATACAGGGCAGATGACTGTTCTTGGCAGTGTCGATATCCACGTCACTATCACCGATATATACGGCAGATAATGAGTCATCCTGCGAGACGCCCAACTGTCGGAAAGCCTCGTTCACCAGATCGGGAGCCGGTTTCTTACGGATACCCTCTCGTTCTCCCACAGCCACATCCACCAGTTCACCAAAATACTCACTGCACAGTGAACGTGTCGCATCATAGAACTTATTACTCACCACTGCAATTTTCTTTCCCCGCAGTTTGAGTTCACTCAATAGAGACATGACACCCGGGTAAGGACGTGTATTGTCCTTACCATGAATCATATAGTGCTGTCGGAAGAAATCAAAAGCAGTGTCAAAAAGTGGGTGCTCACTACCGCCGGGAATAGCGCGTTCCATCAACAAGCGCACCCCATTACCCACAAAACCGCGTACCGCATCCCGTGTATGGGTGGGCAGTCCAACATGCTGTAAGGCAGCATTCACACTGTTAGTCAGATCATCGAGCGTGTCAAGGAGTGTCCCATCGAGATCGAACACATAAATATCGTAATCTTTCATCATATACATTCTTTTCGGCTGCGAAGTTAATACAAAAATAGCAAACGTCATCTTATTTGTCGAAAGATTTATCCCCAATAGTTCATTAGGATCTATCCTTCAGTCCGAAACAGTAGTTTTGCCTGTTGAAAAGATACCTTTTGCTCATAGAAAAGGGTACCTTTCCCCTATCCATTTGTGGCCTTTTATTATCTGCCGACTTAAGTCAGCGCACACGGGATACTACCTCTTCTGATAGAAGATGTTATTACATAGTGAACTTACCATGCACTCGGCATAATTAGCCTTTGATAAAGGGGCGTCTATCATGCAGCATTTAAATATTATATTAAAAATTTTGTCCTACCATCGTTTTTTCGTACCTTTGCACTCTAAAATATAAGAAAATGAAAATAAAGACAAATCTTAAATATCTCATTCCTATTCTCATCTGTGTAGTTTTAATAGTTTCACTATTATATTATTTCTTCTTTTGTTCTTTGTCAAAAGACAACAAGACCAATTATCTGTACATAGATGAAGACGATAATGTAGACTCGGTATTGGTGAAGATGAAGCCCATCACTACCTCTCATGGTTTCACCGGTTTCAGTACTTTACTGCGTCATACCGACCCAGAGCGAAACATCCATACAGGACGTTATGCGATAGAAAAAGGTGACGGAGCGCTGAACCTTTTTAGAAGGATGAGAAACGGCATGCAGACACCCGTGCAACTGACCATCCCTATGGTAAGGACCATGGATAAGATGGCTGCCTATATCGGTGAGAAGATGATGATAGACAGTGCTACTGTGATGAATGCTCTCAAGGATGATGTACGTTGCAAGGAATTAGGATATGACACACTGACCATTGCAGCCCTCTTCATCCCTAACACCTACGAGATCTACTGGAATGTCTCATTAGAGAAATTCCTGGAAAGGATGAAGAAAGAGAACGACTCTTTCTGGAATGAAGAAAGAATTCAGAAAGCAGCGCAATTGAAGTTGACCCCCACCGAGGTGGTGACGTTAGCAAGTATCATCGACGAAGAGACAGCCAACGATGCAGAGAAACCGATGATCGCAGGCATGTACTACAACCGTTTGCAACAAGAGATGCCCCTGCAGGCAGATCCCACCATCAAATACGCTATTGGTGATTTCTCCCTGAAGCGCATCTACCACAACATGCTGACAATCAACAGTCCGTATAACACCTATAAGAATACAGGACTGCCTCCCGGTCCTATCCGGGTACCCTCTATAGCAGGTATAGATGCTGTCCTTAACATGGTGCATCACGACTATCTGTATATGTGCGCGAAAGAAGATTTCAGCGGCACCCACCGTTTTGCGAAGACTTATCAGGAACATCTTCAAAATGCAGAGCGTTACAGTAAGGCCCTCAATGAAAGAGGGATACAATAAAAGAGTTTAGAGTTTAGAGTTAAAAAAAATATAATCCCATGACAGAGATAACAGAGAATATCAATGAAGAGAAGAAAAGTCTCAGTTTCGTTGAGCAATTAGTAGAGAAAGATCTTGCAGAAGGAAAGAATGACGGTAGGATTCAGACCCGTTTCCCGCCAGAGCCTAATGGTTATCTGCATATCGGACATGCCAAGGCTATATGCATGGACTTCGGTGTGGCAGAGCATTATAACGGTGTATGTAACCTGCGCTTTGATGACACAAACCCCAGCAAGGAGGATACGGAATATGTCGACTCTATCCTGAACGATATCAAGTGGCTCGGATTCCACTGGGGTAACGTCTATTACGCCAGTGATTATTTCCAGCGGTTGTGGGATTTTGCCATTTGGCTGATTGAACAAGGTAAGGCATATGTCGACGAACAGAGCAGTGAAGAGATTGCCGCACAGAAGGGTACTCCCACACAACCAGGTGTCGCTTCTCCCTACCGTGACCGACCCATAGAGGAGAACCTCCGACTGTTCCGTCTGATGAATACGCCAGAGGCTGTAGAAGGAAGTATGGTGCTGCGTGCCAAGTTGGATATGGCTAACCCCAACATGCATTTCCGTGATCCTATTATCTATCGTATCATCCACACGCCACACCACCGCACAGGCACTCAGTGGCATGCCTATCCGATGTATGACTTTGCCCACGGACAGAGCGACTACTTCGAGGGTGTCACCCACTCTATCTGTACGCTGGAGTTTGTGCCTCACCGTCCGCTATATGATCACTTCGTAGATGAACTGCAGCAGATGCAAGATCAGCATGCTTACCGTCCCCGTCAGATTGAGTTCAACCGTCTGAATATGACCTACACTGTGATGAGTAAGCGTAAACTGAAGGCACTGGTAGATGAGCATCTGGTTAATGGCTGGGATGATCCACGAATGCCGACAGTATGTGGTATGCGTCGTCGTGGCTACTCACCAGAGAGCATCCGTAAGTTTATCGATAGTATTGGATATACGAAGTTTGATGCCCTCAATGATGTGGCTCTGCTCGAAGCAGCAGTAAGAGAAGATCTGAATGCCCGTTCATGCAGAGTATCTGCTGTGGTGAACCCTGTAAAACTGGTGATCACCAATTATCCTGAGAATATGACGGAAGAGATGGTAGCCGTAAACAATCCTGAGAATGAAGCTGACGGCACACATACCATCACCTTCAGCAAGAATCTTTGGATTGAGCGTGATGACTTCATGGAGGATGCACCCAAGAAGTTCTTCCGAATGACTCCAGGCAAAGAGGTACGTCTTAAGAATGCCTATATCGTGATGTGCACAGGTTGCACGAAAGATGAGAACGGCAATATCATCGAGATACAGGCAGAATATGATCCGAATAGCAAGAGTGGCATGGAAGGTGCCAACAGAAAGGTGAAAGGTACTCTCCACTGGGTATCTGCCGACCATTGTAAGAAGGCTGAGGTAAGAGTCTATGACAGACTATTCAACGTAGAGAACCCCAGTGCCGATGATCGTGACTTCCGCGAGTTGCTCAATCCAAACTCACTGACTATTGTCGATAATTGTTATGTTGAGGAATATGCCGCACAAAAGAAGGCCGGTGACTATCTGCAGTTCCAGCGTATTGGCTACTTCATGGCTGATCCCGACTCCACAGAGGAGCACCCAATATTCAATAAGACAGTAGGTCTGAAAGACACCTGGGCAAAAATCAATAAATAATGAGTGATAACCAGTCGTACTACAAGAGTAAACGTTTCCGCTCCATTCTTCAGTATTATGAAGAATGTGAACGTGACGATGTCCCTTGTATCATCAGTTCTGACGACTACGTAGATATCGCCGAGTATTACAACGTGGTGAAGAATAACGCTGAAAAAGCAGAGAAAGTCATCGACACTGCCATCAAGTTGTACCCCGGCGTTACATCACCATTGGTCTTCAAAAGCCGTATCATGCTCTTTGTACATCATGATGCGGAGAAGGCCCGTCATTATCTGTCGCTTGCAGAAGACCAGAATGACCTGGATGTATATTATCTCACGGCAGAAATGATGATTGTTGACGACAAGATCGCTCAAGCAAATGATTATTTAAAAGAGAAACTGACAGAGGTAGATGAGGATGATCAGCAAGACTATATCTGGGATGTAGCCAACCTCTTTTTAGATTACAATAATTCAGAGATCGCCGACGAATGGATTGCCATGATCGATGACAAGGAAGGTACAGATTATGAAGAACTGGTCTCGAAGTCGCTCATCTGTAAAGGACGATATGACGAGAGTGTGGAAGCTATCAATCATCTTATCGACAAGAACCCATTCTCTAATGACTACTGGAACTTGCTCACGATGACGCATCTCAAAAGTGAGAAGAATGAGGAAGCCCTCGACAGTAGTGAATACTCCATTGCCCTGAATCCAGAAGACGAGGTTGCCATATTAAATAAAGGATATGCCCTCTACCAGATGGGGAATATTGAGGAATCGATCACCTATTTCAAACGATATATAGAGTTATGTCCTGATGATGAGGTGGGTCCTTTCAACTTAGGATCTTGTCTGGTTGATCTTAATCGCTATGAAGAGGCTGAGGCTTATTTTAAGAGAGCGGAAACCTTAGCCGATCAGGATTCTCCCCGATATATTGATATACTACAAAACCTTCTCTATATTTCCGATAAGTTAGGAAAGAAAAAGGATTTTCAGTCATATCTTCAAAAGATCGATCAGTTACCGAGTGATGATGCCCAAACATTAATAGAGAAAGGTATCGTCTTCCTCTTCTATGGGATATATGATAAAGCCGAAGCATATTTGTTAAAGGCGCTTCGTAAAGGTGGAAAATCCAAGGAAGTACTCCTGCAAATAGCTTCTTTGCTCGCAGATAATGGTTTCTACATCTCAGAAGATGGTAAACTGGAGGAATTAAAAGATAATCAAACTAATAAAGAAAACTCGGATGAATTGGATAACAGCACTTCTGAATAACCTGAACTACCCCACTATATTCTTGCTCATGACACTGGAGAGCACCGTCATTCCTGTGCCATCTGAATTAGTGGTGAGTCCTGCTGCCTACCACGCAGCACATGGTGATCTGAACATATTTCTGATCATACTTTATGCCACACTTGGCGCAGATCTTGGTGCCAGCATTAACTATATCGTATCGTATTATGTGGGAAGACCAGTAGTTTACCGTTTTGCCAACAGTAAGTTAGGTCGTCTGTGTCTGCTGAATCAACAAAAGGTGGAGCATAGTGAACAATATTTCAACGATCACGGTATTGTAGCGACACTGACCGGGCGACTGATCCCGGGTATACGTCACCTGATCAGTATTCCAGCCGGTCTGGCAAAGATGAAGTATCATATATTCTTGTTATACACGACAATAGGAGCATTTGTGTGGAACTGCATACTCGCAGCACTGGGATGGTATCTCAGTACAATAGTACCCGAAGACCAGCTGCACGACAAAATCGTTGAATACAGTGATTACATCAAATATGCCATCATTGCGATAGTCCTCGTGGTAGTTGTCTATTTTGTCGTTAAACATTTTATAAAGAAAAAGAAATAAGTACATTATTTCAATAATTCCGTCTATAACTAAAACAAATCAGATAATGAAAGAACAGAAAAAATACCATGGTATCGTAGTGCCCATGGTTACTCCCGTTACAGATCAAGGTATTGTAGATACCTTAGCCGTAGAAAAAATTGTTGACTTCTTCGCACAGCATGATGTAGCACCCCTGATTATGGGTACTACCGGTGAAGGAAACTCAGTAAGCACCTTCCAAGGTGTACGTATGATCGAAGCTGCCAAGAAAGCAGCCAATGGCAGGATCTTGATCTATGCCGGTTTGGTAGGCAACTGTGTTACCGACCAGTATGACGCTGCTGAGCAGTTTATCAAGGCAGGTGCCGATGTGATCGCAGCCACCCTACCCTCTTACTATGCACTGACCGATGAGCAGATGTATAACTACTATAAGGAGCTGGCTGATTTCCTTACCGTACCCCTAATGTTGTACAATATTACGATCACCACTCACATGAGTATCCCAATGGACGTCATTGAACGACTGAGTCATCATCCCAATATCGTAGGACTGAAAGACTCTGAGAATAACGTGCCCAGATTGGAGGAGGCACTCAAGTTGTTTGCCGATCGTCAAGACTTCAGCTATTTCTGCGGCTGTACAGTTAACTCAGCTGTTGCCATGCGTCATGGTGCAGACGGCATTGTTCCCAGTGTCGGCAACTACCTTCCACAGTTGTATCAGGATCTCTATCTCGCCGGTGTAAGGGGTGATGATAAGGAGATGGACCGTTTGCAGGAAGCCTGCGACCGTATTGGCAAGATCAATGCTGCCGGACTGACCCTTGGTCAGAGTCTTGCAGGACTCAAGGTCATCATGAAGCAGCGTGGACTCTGCGAAGAGTATATGTTGCCGCCACTCACCATGCTTGACGAAGCTACTGCAGAACGTATTAGGAAAGAAGCTGAGAATATCACCTATTAATATTACCTAGAAATACTTACTAACAGATAACATATGGAAACGACAATTCATTGGATCGACATGCTCATCGTCATCATCTCGCTGATAGCAGCAGTGGGTGTCGGTGTCTATTTCTCACGTAAACAGAATTCCACAGAGGCATACTATGCCGCCAACGGCTCTGTTCCTGCATGGGCTGTCGGAATGTCTATGTTTGCAACGATCATCAGTAGTGTAACCTTCTTGGCCTATCCCGGTGCAGCCTATCAAGGAAACTGGATCCTTTTGGTTCAAGGACTCATGGTTCCCATCGTCTTGGTGGGTATGATATGGTTTATCGTACCTCTCTTCAGAAGAGTTATCCGACTGAGTACTTATGAATATTTTGAGCGTCGTTTCGGACCATTCGCACGTCTATACAGCAGTCTGGCCTTCGTATTGGAGCATTTCTCAAAGATGGGAACAATCCTGTATCTGATGGGAATCGCCATGGCTACCTTTACTGGTATCGACATCGTATATATCATCGTCATCATCGGACTGGTGGTTATCCTGCTTACCTATCTGGGAGGTATGGAGGCTATCATCTGGATGGATGTTGTTCAGGGATTCCTGTTGATCTTAGGTGGTGTACTGACCGTTGGTATGCTCTTCTACCTAACAGATGGCGGACCTTCGACCATCTTCAGTGTAGCTAAGGAATATAACAAGATCGATTTCGGACCATACGACTGGGATCTCACACAGATGACCTTCATCGTATTGGTGCTCAACGGTATCTTCTATGCTGTACAGAAATACGGAACCGACCAGAGTATCGTGCAGCGTTATCTGGCAGCAAAGGATGAGAAGAGCGCTAAGAAGGCATCTTATATGGGTGTGCTCATGAGTGTTCCCGCTTGGGCTTTGTTCATGTTCGTAGGTACCTGTCTGTTTGTTTACTATCACATCAATAGCGGAGCACTGCCAGAAGGTATCAAGAGTGATGAGGTATTCCCCTTCTTTATCGCCACAGAACTCCCTGTTGGTATCACAGGTCTGATCATAGCAGCCTTGGTAGCAGGTGCTATCTCATCTATCGACAGTGATGTAAACTGCATCTCAGCCATCGTGGTGGAAGACTATTATGGCAAGTTGAAGAAGAATGCTACCGACAAACAGAAATTGCGCGTGGGTCGTATCGCCGTATTGGTAATCGGTATCCTTAGTATCTTTATTGCCTTGCTATATGTGGCATGGGGCGGTGAAGGCGTACTGGGTACTCTCTTCGGACTCTACGCTATCGTATCTGCCGGTATCGTGGGTATCTTCCTGCTGGGATTGTTCTCACGTCGTGCCAACTGGCAAGGACTGTATATCGGTATCGCAGCAGCCATTCTTTTCACTGCTTATGCCGTACTGACATCCAGTAAATTTGCTACCTCAACAGGTGAGAAAGCACTCTTGCTCGACTTAGGTGAATGGAACTTCACTCACCATAAATATATGTTGGGCGTTTACAGTCATCTCATCGTACTCATCGTGGGATATGTAGCCAGTCTGTTCTTCAAGACCCCATTGGCAGACAAAGAACTGACCGTCTATGCTTTCTTGGAAGAAAGAAAAAAGATGAAAAATAAGAAAACTGAAGAATAATGAAACCTATAACCCTATTACAACCGGCGAAGATTCAGTTCGGAACCGGTTGTCTTGAAATATTTTGCAATGATTTCCTGGCATCAGGAAAGAAAAGGCTGTTCATCCTGACAGCGCCTGTACTGCGACCGTTACTTACCAAGATGGATGAGACATTGCAAAACGGTGGTGTACAATTGAGTTACTTTGATGATATTCGTCAGGAACCAACAGTTAATGACTTTCACACCATCGTTGATATAGCGCGTGATTTCCAAGCAGACAGTGTGATTGGTGTCGGTGGCGGCAGTGTGCTTGATTTAGCCAAGTTGGTGGCCACCTTATTATATAGTGACCAACAGGTGGAGCAACTCTTCGGTACTGGTCTGGTTAAACAACGTGGTGTTTGGTTCGCTTGTATCCCTACCACCTCTGGAACTGGTAGTGAAGTATCGCCTAATGCCATCCTTCTGGATGAGAACGATAACCTGAAGAAAGGTATTGTCAGTCCGCATCTCATGGCAGATGCTGCCTATATCGATCCGCAACTTACCTGGACCGTTCCTGCCAAGGTAACGGCAGAGACAGGTATGGATGCGCTGACACACTGTATCGAAGCATATACCAATAAGTTTGCCCATCCATTAATTGACGTATACGCCCTGAATGGTATCCGCCTGATTGCAGCCAACCTTTTGAAAGCAGTGAAGAACGGTAAGGATCAAGAAGCTCGTGAGGCTCTCTCATTGGGAAGTATGTATGGTGGAATGTGCTTAGGACCAGTCAATACCGCAGCTGTGCATGCACTCTCCTATCCTTTAGGAGGAATGTTCCACCTGTCACACGGTCTGTCCAATGCTATCCTGTTACCTACTGTCATGAAGTTCAACAGACCTGCCTGTGTAGAGCGTTATGCTCAAGTAGCTATCGCTTGCGGCGTACAACCTGGTAAGAATGATGAAGAGACAGCAGAACGGGGTGTAGACTTTATCTACCAACTCAGTAAAGACTGTGGAATCCCTACTACTCTTAGTGAGATTGGTGTGCCACAGACGGCTGTCGATGAAATGGCTAAATCAGCCATGGAGGTACAACGCCTGTTGAAGAACAATCCGCGCGTAGTCACAGAGGAAGATGCAAGAGATATTTATAACAGCTTATATTAAATGATTATGAAACCAATTATCGCAATAACCATGGGTGATCCGGCCGGTATTGGTCCGGAAATTATCATCAAGGCACTCTCTCTGAAAGAGACATACGAGAAATGCAGACCATTGGTAACCGGCGATGCCAATATCATGCAGTGGGCTGTAGACAACATGCAATCAGAGTTGAAGATTCATCGGATATCGTCTGTCAAAGAAGCACGCTTTGAATTAGGCACCATTGATGTATACAACTTAGCTTGTATCGATATGAGCACTTTCCAACCCGGTGTGTTACAAAACCAATGCGGCCATGCCGCCTTCATCAGTGTGACCACAGCCATTCAGTTGGCCATGGATAATGAGGTGGATGCTACTGTCACCGCACCACTGAACAAAGAAGCGCTGCATAATGCCGGCCACAACTTCGACGGACATACTGAGATCTACGCTCATTATACCAATACGAAGAAATACGCCATGCTCTTGGCCGACGAGCACCTGCGTGTGATCCATGTATCTACACATGTACCACTGCGTGTGGCTTGCGACAGGGTGAAGAAGGATCGTATCATCGAGGTGACAGAACTCATTACCGATGCCTGCAAACAATTCGGTATCGAGAATCCACGCATCGGTATTGCAGGACTGAATCCCCATGCCAGTGATGGCGGTCTGTTCGGTTGGGAAGAAGAGAAAGAGATCACTCCTGCCGTGAAGGAGTTACTGGAACGTGGCTTCAACGTCGATGGTCCAGTACCACCCGACTCTCTCTTTGCCAAGGCACGTTGTGGGAAATATGATGGTTGTGTGGCTATGTATCACGACCAAGGACATATCCCATTCAAAGTAGTAGGTTTCCAGTGGGATAAAGAGACAGGTAAGATGGAAGCCGCCAAAGGTGTAAATATCACCTTAGGACTACCGATTATCCGTGTTTCTGTCGACCATGGAACAGCTTTCGACGTGGCAGGTAAAGGCATTGCCAGTCCTGACGCCATGTTGTTAAGTATCGACTATGCCACAAAGATGGCTATCAACCGTAAAAACAAATGATACTTATTATAGCTGATGATATCACGGGTGCAGCCGAAATGGCTGGCATTGCACAACGATATGGATTAAGCGTTGGCTTCTCACTCGTCACCGATGAACCAATAGAGGCTGACGATCATGACGTCATGGTGATCGCCACCGACACCCGTTCAGCAGATGAGGATAGCGCACGTGCTACCATCCGTGATATCATCAGTCATCTTTCCTTCTCCCCACAACTGCTTTACAAAAAGGTTGACTCCGTTCTTCGCGGACATATTATCGCTGAGATTACCGAACTGATGAAGAACCTGGGTATGCAATATACGTTGTTGATACCACAGAACCCTGCTTTGGGAAGAACGATAGAACAAGGGAACTACTTTATTAACGGTACCCCACTACATCAAACAGTTTTTCGTTTTGACCCGGAATATCCTGTGCAGACGGCAGAGGTAAGTACTATTTTATACCCTGCCCACCATCTGGCGGTTGATGCTCCCCTACTGCGAGGTATCAATATCGCAGATGGAAAAGATCAGGAAGAGATTACACAACAGTTAGAGAAGCGCACACGAGGGGTACTTCTTGCCGGGGGCGGATTTGCCTTCGACTGTCTGTTACAGCAGATGAATCTTAATAATGAGATTATCCCGTTGCCGGAACAGCCCAATAATAGAACAAAGACTTTGGTTGTATGCGGCAGTACACAAAGTCGTGAGATCCATAACCTGCCATTTTTCCAACAGCGTAAGACCCTCGTCATTACCATGCCTGATGATGTTTTCCATGGAGAAGATCCGACAGCATGGATGGAAGGATGTGTAAAGCAGTATACACAGTACGAGACAACAATCTTGCGTATCGGTCATGAAGCCGTTACCACGAAAGCCTACGCTACACGACTGAAAGAGACGATGGCAGAAGTGACTGCCCGTATGATACAAGAAGAGAGTCCTTGTCAACTCATTATTGAAGGTGGAGCCACTGCCTACAGTATCCTTCAACAACTGGAATGGAATCATTTCACCATCAAAAAAGAGATTGCACCCGGAGTCGTGTGTATGACTCATCAAGATGCAACCTCCTTCGTCGATGTTATCTTAAAACCAGGAAGTTATCCCTGGGGAGAGATGTTTAATTGATAATTGATAATTGATTATCAATTTCCTTTTGCCTTATACATCCTATATCCGTAGGCACAGACTACCATAAAGCAGATAAATGGCAGGATAAACGAAGCATTGGTAGCTGGATAACCACCGAAGACCGTGCCCATATCAATGATTCTGGCTTGTAATGGAGGAAGAACCGATCCACCGAGGATAGCCATAATCAGACCTGCTGCTCCGAACTTCGCATCATCACCCATACCATCAAGGGCTATACCATAGATTGTCGGGAACATCAAAGACATACATCCGCTCACTGCCACCAGACAGTATACACCATAACGGTTTTGGAAGAAGATGACACCGGCTGTGAAGATCATACCTAAGACAGCGAAGATAGCCAACAACTTGGATGGATTGAAATACTTCATCAGATAGGTTGCAAGGAATCGCGCACAGATAAAGAACATCATGGCATAGATATTGAAACGCTGTGACAGCACCTCAGCAGCCTGTTCTTCCATACCTTCAGCCATGAAGATGCGCGTGCCATACTGGATAATGAATGTCCAGCACATGATCTGTGCACCTACGTAGAAGAACTGAGCGATAACACCCTCACGATAATACTTCAAGGAGAAGATACGCTTGAGCGTAGGTATGAAGTTGATATCCTTGTTCTTATCGCCATTCTTCGGCATATTCATCATCATGATCACCACAAACATGATGGCGATGATGATACCAATAGCCAGATAAGGAGAGATAAGAATACTCAGATCGGCATCCTTCATCGCATTAAACTCAGCCTCCGTGAGGTTGGCACGTTCATCGCTGCTCATCGGATTCAGTCGTGCCTGAATGAAGTTCATGGCCACAAACATTCCAATAATGGAGCCACAAGGATTAAAGCACTGCGCCATGTTGAGTCGACGGGTGGCCGTTTCTTCCGATCCCATCGTCAGAATGTAGGGATTACAAGATGTCTCCAAGAATGACAATCCACAGGTCATGATGAAATAAGCAACCAGAAAACATCCATATACACCTACCATCTTCGCAGGGAAGAACAGCAGTGCACCGGTGGCATACAGACCGAGTCCCATGAGCACGCCCGACTTATAAGAGAACTTCCTGATAAAGATAGCAGCGGGATAAGCCATGGCAAAGTAACCTCCATAGAAAGCCACCTGTACCAGAGCACCCTCTGTCACGCTCATACGGAAAATCTTAGAGAAAGCCTTCACCATTGGGTTGGTGATATCATTGGCAAATCCCCACAGGGCAAAACATAATGTTACTAAGCAGAATGGCAACAGATAGCTGACACCATCCTTTACTAACAAACTATTCTTCGACATTAGCTATAAAGATATTAATACCCAGAATATCCAAGGACATTCTGGGTATACCTATTATTATTTATAGATAGGACCAAAGTTTGCACATGCACGATAGTCAGCACCTTCCTTATCCATACCGAACGCATTCCATGCTGCCGGGCGGAAGATCTTATCATCAGGTACATTATGCATACATACAGGGATGCGAAGGATTGAACAAAGGGTGATCAGATCGGCACCGATATGTCCGTAAGCGATAGCGCCATGGTTAGCACCCCAGTTGTTCATCACTGAATAAACATCCTTAAAGCAATCCTTTGTGGCATCCAGACGAGGAGCAAACCACGTAGTAGGCCATGTCGGGTCTGTACGCTTATCGAGGATATCATTGGTCTTAGGGTCAATATCAACGGTCCAACCCTCTGCCAACTGCAGCACCGGACCGAGACCTGCCACCATATTCACGCGCAACATAGTCATAGGCATGCCACCCTTAGAAAGGAAATGACTGGAATAACCACCGCCACGGAAATAATCACGGTCGGCAGGCATCCACGAAGTAGCCTTCAGACAAGCCTCAACATCACCGTCGTTCATGTTCCAGAATTCCTTCATCGTCGGTTTACCTTCAGCATCGCACATAGCACCTGTAGCATCAAGGGTAGTTGCACCAGAGTTGATCAGATGAATGAAACCACCGGCAGCAGCACCCTCTGGACGCTTACCTGCCACACGCTCCACAGCCTCCGGACTCCAATAGGTACGGATATCTGAGAACATCACACCACGGTTGGTCAACAGATGTCCGAAGAGCATTGACAGACCGTTGAGGGAGTCATTCTCCGTTGCGAGTACATCTGCCTCACGAGTACCATTCCAATCGAACGATGTACATAACATTGACTCTGGGAAATCGAAGTTTGGCTTATAGTCAGTCCACTGACGCTGTCCCTGTACACCACCTAAGATAGCGTTATGTCCAAGAGCTTCCTCCTTATAACCCATCTCGAGCAGTTTTGGATTACCATGCATCAGGTCACGGATGATCATCATGGTCTTCACGGTGAACTCCCAGTCGGCATCTTTCTCCTCACGGTTCTTGCCTTTTCCCTTACCATTAAAGGTGGTCATCGGTGTACCGGGGAAGAGTGGACGGTCTTCATTATAGTCATGTCCCTCTTGTGTCTTGCAATATTTCTCTACCCAAGCCATGGCCTTCTTGAACTCCTCATGGTCATAGATACCAAACTCCACACGGCGCAGGATCTCCACCAATGAGACATATTCTGTACGCATACCAAGATAATTCTGTAAGAAGTCGGCATTTACAATAGAGCCAGCGATACCCATACAGGTATTACCCATAGAGAGATAGCTCTTTCCACGCATCGTTGCTACAGCCTGAGCAGAACGGGCGAATCGAAGAATCTTCTCTGCCACATCGGCAGGGATTGTGTTATCATCAAGATCCTGCACGTCATGTCCATAGATACCGAAGGCAGGAAGTCCCTTCTGTGCATGAGCGGCAAGAACGGCAGCCAAGTATACTGCACCCGGACGCTCTGTGCCGTTGAATCCCCACACAGCCTTAGGATAATGAGGATTCATATCCATGGTCTCTGAACCATAGCACCAGCAAGAAGTCACCGTGATGGTAGCTCCTACTCCCTCACGCTCGAATTTCTCGGCACAGGCAGCACTCTCTGCCACTCTACCAATAGTGGTGTCACTGATGACACACTCTACAGGAGAGCCATCGCCATTACGCAGATTGGTTGATATCAAAGTGGCTACGGCTTTAGCCAAAGCCATTGTTTTCTCTTCAAGACTCTCACGCACGCCCCCCTGACGACCATCAATCGTCGGGCGAATACCGATTTTGGGATATTTACTCATAGATAATTGTTTTTAAATAGATTTATATGTTTAATGTTTATTATTTGTTTCTGTTCTTATGGACGTAAATTTTAGGTGTCTGTAATCTAATCCTCTCCCGAGAATTGACGGATACGTTGCTCATCATTCAGTCGACAGATCAGTAGTTTTCCATCCTCTTCAGCAACGATATAATTCTCCAGTCCCTGCACTACCACACGCTGATGATTCATGGTATGTATCACACAGTTATGAGTATCGTATAGATAGACATTGTCACCGATAATACAGTTGCCCGAAAGATCCTTCTTGGACTGCAGGTAAAGAGATCCCCAGGTACCTAAATCACTCCAACCGAAATCTGCCGGACAGACAAAGATCTCATCAACCTTCTCCATGATGGCGAAGTCGACAGAGATATTCTCACATTCGGGGAAACGCTCATCGATCACCTCCTGCTCTTTCTCAGTGCCGTAGATATCTCGCATGCCTTCAAAAATCCGTGAGATTGTAGGCTGGTATATACGGAAAGCATTAACTATCGTATTCACGTTCCACACGAAGATTCCCGCATTCCAATAATAACTCTTATTTTGAATATACTTCAAGGCAAGTTGTAAGTCAGGTTTTTCCTTAAAGCTATCTACACGGAATATCTCTTTGTTTCGGGCACTGTTAGAACTCAGATCTGCTTGGATATAACCATAGCCTGTCTCCGGGCGATTCGGTTTCATGCCTAAAGTGAGGATAGCATCTGAATCGGCTGTAAATTTCATGCACTGTGTGATCACCCGTTGGAACTCCGTTGTATTCATTACGATATGATCGCTGGGTGTCACCACGATATTTGCCTTAGGATCAATGCTCTTGATACGCCAACTGACGTATGCAATACATGGAGCTGTGTTTCTGCGACATGGTTCACAAAGCACATTCCCAGCAGGGACCTCGGGCAACTGTTCCCTTACCATATCAGCATATTTCTTGTTGGTCACCACCCATACATTCTCAGGATCACAGATACCGTTGAAACGCTCCATTGTCAACTGTAGAAGGCTTTTACCCACACCCAGCACATCGATAAACTGTTTGGGTTTCTCAGTGGTACTCATCGGCCAGAACCTACTGCCGACGCCACCAGCCATGATAACGATATGATTATGTTTATCAGCCATAGAATAATTGATATATGTTAGTTAGATTTTATACTTTCAACTCTTTCAATATAGAGGAAATACGCTGGAGGGTGGTCAGTCGTGTTGGTACTAACGGCAGTCGTAACACATTCTCTATAAAGCCCATCTCGTGAAGCACTGCCTTCACACCTGCGGGATTGCCATCGACGAACAACAAGCTGAACAGATCGGTAAACTTATGGTGGATCTTCCTGGCTGCCTCAAACTCGCCCTTCATCTCTAATCGCAGCATCTTGGAGAACTCTTTTGGCAGGGCGTTGCCGATAACGGAGATAACGCCTACTGCCCCACAGGCCACCATCGGATAGGTAAGGGCATCATCTCCACTGATCACCTCAAAATGGGCCGGTTTGTTCTTGATAATCTCATCTACCTGCTCTAGACTGCCACTGGCCTCCTTGATAGCCACGATATTCGGACAATCCTCTGCTAATCGCACAGTAGTCTCCGCCTTCATATTCACGCCCGTACGTCCTGGCACATTATAAAGCACCACAGGCATATTGGTGGCATTGGCAATGGCCTTGAAGTGTTGGTAGAGTCCTTCTTGCGAAGGTTTGTTATAATATGGACATACGCTGAGGATTCCGTCAATACCGTAAAAATCCTCCGTCTGCAATTCTTCAATGATAGCAGCCGTGTTATTTCCTCCACATCCCATCAGGATGGGAACGGATCCACCAGCCATATCTATCGCAATCTTTTTTATCTCGGATTTCTCTTCTTTGGTAAGTGTTGGTGTTTCACCTGTTGTCGCCAGGATACATAAAAAATCTGCTCCGTTATCCAACTGATATCGCAATAGTCCTCTCAAGGCATCATAGTCAACAGCACCTGATTGTGTAAAAGGAGTAACTAATGCAATACCTAAACCTTTGAAAATATTATCCATAAAAAGATTAATTATAATTATATAGTTTGCAAAATTACGATATTCGAAGCAAATATCAAAATTTTTTGAAGGAATAATAAGGTGTTAGGCAAAGAAAAAAGGTAAGGTCTTTAAGGACCTTAGGGACTTTAAAGACTTTAAGGACCTTAAGGACTTTAAGCAATCCTGCTAATACCGAATATCCTCCAAGAACAAGGCATGCCCCGGCATACTCTCGCCCGCCGACGTGCGCTGTCCACTCTCTATCACTTTCCTGAAACCATCCAGCGTGATACGATGGCGCCCTACCTCTATCAGGGTACCAACCACGGCGCGCACCATGTTTCTCAGGAAACGATTGGCCGTTATCTCGAAATACCAACGATGATCGTCTATCTGCACCCATTCTGCATGGGATATCTGACAGAGGGTTGTCTTGACATCGGTATGCGATTTACAGAAAGCACCGAAATCATCATACTCCATAAGGATCTTTGCTGCTTCATTCATCAACGAGAAATCAAGGGGATAGAGCAACAGACAGGAATAGGCATTTTCAAACGGATCTTTCCGTGTATGGATGAAATAGCGGTATGTTCTTGCCGTTGCACTAAAACGGGCATGCATATCTGTCGCCACAGGGATAATCTTTTGGATAGCGATCGACTGACGGAGGAATTTGTTCAACTTATACGTCAGTTGTTGGGTATCCACCTCTTGTGCAGTGTCAAAGTGAGCCACCATCATACGGGCATGTACCCCTGCATCTGTACGTCCTGCCCCCGTGACACCTATGGTTTCACGCAACAGCACAGTAAGCGCATGTTCCAATTCTTCCTGCACACTCATACCATTGGGTTGTATCTGCCAACCATGATAATTCGTGCCGTCATACGACAGATAAATAAAATACCTTTTCATTCTTAAATATTCTTGATTGCAAAATTATAAATAAAAAAGGAAATATGTGCGATGACAGTCGATGTTTTTATCATGATGACAAAGAATTATTTCATAGAGTCCGGAGTACTTGGACTGAGAGTCCTAATACACTGGACTGGGAGTTTTGTGTACTATGTCTTTTTGTAGATAAGGTTGACACCTTTATTATTCAAAAAGATGAAAGAAAAGAAAGATTTGTATCGTTCCTCGTTGAACAGGA
>CADBSW010000084.1 GCA_902797505.1 uncultured Prevotellaceae bacterium
ATGCTACGGTATAACCCTTGTCGAGGGCGTTGTCGATGATGCGCATCATCTCGTCGATAGGCACGTTATAGCTGCGACCACCACGCCAGTTGTCCTGTACTTCTACGGGGAATGCGGTATAGAAAGGATGGTGTGTATAGCTGGTGATGCTTACATAGTCGTTCCAGTCCAGACCGAGGCTGGCAGCGAATGACTTCGGAGTATAGGTCTTGCCCTCATATACGAACTCCTCAGGGCATGCGCCGAGGTAGCTGTCGAGGATACCTTGCAGACCCTTCTTCCACTGGTTAGACATCTTCTTGGCATTGCTCTTGGAAACAGCCTCCACATACGGAGTCATCACCTCGAAGAACTCATTGAAGTTGGCCAGTGAGTCACCGGTCATAGTGCCTGGCAATGGCATGGCGTTCTCCGGACAGATACCGTAGATCTTGATCACGTCGAGCACATCCTCAGCGGCACCACCCTGAGAGAACTGGCAGTCACCGTGCATACGTACCTTGACGATGGCGCGATCCATATAGTCTTTATTGGCGATGAACATCTCACAGAGGTCGTAGGTCTTACCGGTCTTCTTCAGGATCTCACTCTCGAAGAAGCTCAGTGTAGAGTAAGCCCAGCAGGTACCACTGCGGTTCTGGTTCTTGATACTGGTAATAGGCAGTTCCTTAATAGTCGTGAACACAGGCTTCTTAACGTCTTTCTTTGTCTGTGCTACAGCGCCGAGCGTGATAAGGGCTACGAGCGCCAAAACTAACATTTTCTTCATTGTTGATTAGGTTTATAGTTATTTAAATTGATACATATACTCTTCTACATCCTTTGGATGATACGGGATACGCTCGTCGCCCAGGAAGCGGCAACCGTCCTTGGTGATGAGGATATCGTCTTCCAGACGGATACCACCGAAGTCCTTATACGTCTCCAGCATATCGTAGTTCAGGAAGTCCATGTGCATCTTCTTCGCTCTCCACTCATCGATGAGGGCGGGGATGAAATAGATACCGGGCTCGTCGGTCATGACAAAGCCTTCCTGCAGACGCTTGCCGCAGCGCAGACTGGCTGTGCCGAAGATTGTAGAGGGCTGTGTCTCCTCATCGAAGCCCACATACTGCTGACCCAGTCCTTCCATGTCGTGCACATCCATACCCATCATATGACCCAGTCCGTGAGGCATGAACATCGCATGGGCACCGGCCTGAACGGCGGCCTCTGTATCACCCTTCATGAGTCCGAGCTCCTTCAGCTTGTCGGTCATCAACCGACATACATTCATGTGTACGTCATACCATCTCACACCAGGCTTGGCCACGGTGAGGGCATAGTCATGACAAGCCTCCACGATGCTGTATATCTCGAGCTGTCTCTGAGAGAACTTTCCGTTGACAGGCATCGTACGGGTGTTGTCAGAGCAGTAGAACTCAGCATTCTCGGCTCCGGCGTCACACAGGGCTAAACGGCCGTCTTCCAAGACATTGAATGAGGGGTTGCCATGCATGATCTCTCCATGTTGGGTGAAGATCGTGGCAAAACTCTCGTGCATACCCAGTGAGTGGGCCATGCCATCCACCTGTCCGCCGATATATTTCTCGGTCACGCCCGGCTTCACCAGTTGCATAGCCCTGGTGTGCATGCAGTAACCCACATGACAGGCTTTCTCTATCTCGGCAATCTCTATGTCGGTCTTGCACTGGCGCATCTTCACGATAGCCATGATCAACTCCAGTGAGGCTGCTTCTTTCTGTTTGCTGGGGTGGATGCCCAACAGATCCATGATCTGAATCTTCGTGTCATAACGGTAGGGGGGCAGGAAGTGGATCTTCCTGTTGCTCTTCTTGGCAGCATCGCAGATCTCCTGCAGGGTCTTCATGGGGGCAGACTGTGCCACGCCCACCTGCTCAGCCAGATCGGCCACGCTGTCAACACTTCCAAACCATACGATATCATCGATATCGATATCGTCACCAATCAGGCACTCTTTGTTATTGTCGCAGTCGATGACACCCACGAGGCCGTCTCTCTTCTGTCCGAAATAATAAAGGAAACTACTGTCCTGACGGAAGGGGTAATAAGCGTTTCCAGGATAGTTGCAAGGAGATTCATTGTTTCCGAAGAGGATAATCACTCCTTCTTTTACTAAGGTCTTTAGTTCCGCACGGCGGTTAACATATACTTCTTTGCTAAACATAGTGTATGAATATTTTTTGCAAATTTACATATTTATATTGAAATGCCTTTCAAAGAAAGTTCTTTTTTCTCGGGAGAGAGAAGGATTTTAGATAACTTTAATGAATGAAAGGAAACGATTATGATTCTTTGAGCAAATCGGGGCGCAACCTGCGTGTACGCTCCATAGCCTGATCCATCTCCCACTGTTTGATCTTGGCCTCATGACCGCTCAAAAGAATATCTGGCACCTTCCATCCTTTGTATTCCGCCGGACGGGTATAGATAGGGGCTGCCAGCAGATCGTCTTGGAAGCAATCCGACAAGGCACTCTGTTCGTCACCAATCACTCCGGGTACCACGCGCACCACGGCATCAGTGATGATGGCGGCAGCCAGTTCACCACCGGTCAACACATAGTCACCCACGGAGATCTCACGGGTGATGAGATGGTCGCGCACCCTTTGGTCAACACCCTTGTAATGCCCGCAAAGGATAATCAGGTTTTCCTTCAGCGACAGGTCGTTGGCGACATGCTGGTTGAAGGGTTCTCCATCGGGAGAGGTGAAAATCACCTCGTCGTAGTCACGCTGTTCTTTCAGTGCAGAGATGCAACGGTCGATAGGCTCTATCTGCATCACCATCCCTGCAAATCCGCCATAGGGATAGTCGTCTACACGGCGCCATTTGTCTAAGGTGTAGTCACGCAGATTATGCAGATGGATCTCTGCCAATCCTTTCTTCTGTGCCCTGGCCAGGATGGATTCTTGGATGAATCCCTCAATCATCTCTGGCAATACGGTTATAATGTCTATTCTCATAATGGATACAAAGGTACAAAGAAAAATGGAAAATGGAAAATTGAAAATGGAAAATTGAAAATGGAAAATGAAAAATGAAAAATTATCGGAGCAGCGAGAGCAGAGTCAAGCTTGCTTGGGCTATGCCGAGTCGAGACGATATCGCTGAAAGCTATGAGGGATAGTCTTCATTCTTAGACCTTATAACGTTGCGATAGCGGGAGGGGAAGGTATAAAATCCGATGATCGAGCATGGTGCCGAAGGCATTGCGAGGACCTG
>CADBSW010000085.1 GCA_902797505.1 uncultured Prevotellaceae bacterium
AGCCCACGATGAGAAAGCGGGGACAGGCACCCTCTGCGAGTAGAGCCAGTCCCCGAGTGACTCCCTCCCTAGGGGAGGGGCTTCACTATCAATTATCAATTATCCATTTTCAATTATCAATTAATTTCAACACAGAGACACAGAGTAACAGAGTTTTCTTCTAATGATAATCTCTGTGTCTCAGTACCTCTGTGTTTTTATTTGCGGGAGATCCCGGGTCAAGCCCGGGATGAGAGGATCAAGTCCGCGATGAGAGGGCAAGCCAGCAATGAGCGATCTTATGCATCGGCAAAGACCTTGCCATCTTCCAATGTAACCTGCAACTTGGTGTACTCACAGTGGAAGTCGTGTTGCAGACGGTCGAGATAGCGGGCACTCTCCCACTTGCACATCGGCAGGTCGTGCAACAGGTAATTGCCACATGACTCCGGCTCTGTTGCGGGCACCTTCTCTTGTGTGAGGATCCATTGCAGACACTCGATGGTCAGGCGACGCATATCCTCCACGGAGTATGTTCCTGTCATGATGATATACATACCGGTGAGACAACCCATCGGACCCACATAGACCACATCTTCCTTTGCCTCGCTATTACGAAACCACGTGGCCATAAGGTGCTCCAGACTATGCATGGCGGCAGGGGCAACGGCCGGTTCCTGGTTGGGTTCGGTAATACGAAGATCGAAGGTCGTGAAACCTTTATCTTCTCGTGATACATAAATACCGGGCTTCAAATGCGTGTGATCAATCGTAAAACTCTGTATAACTTCCATAAAATATTTTCCTTATTATTGCGCAAAGTTACAAATAAATGAGAGCAGAACAAAATAAGTTCACTTATTTTTTATGCATTGTATCTTCGCCGTACGGCAAAGATACAAATTTATTTGAAAAGCAGGAAAAAGATGATATAAAAAGGGGGACATTACATTCGTGACGTTTCACTATTACCGTGGTTTGCCTTATTGATCTTGGCCCGTTTGTTTCCCCATCGCAACATGTAACGGGCACTGATACTGAACCTGTGCGCCGAAACATTTGTCTTTGACGAACTGCTCACACCTTCCGGCTGCACGGTATAAGTTGTATTCGGACTGTATCTATAGCTGGCTTGGATATTAAGTCGATTGTCAAGGAAAGAACGGCTCAATCCGATACTTCCACCATATCTTTCTTTTTCTGTTCGGTTCAGTCTCTTCATGGGCGATGAATAGTTGGCTGAGAGCGACAGATTGAGATCCAGCGGTAAGCGATAAGAAAACGACGCATTGGCTCTCCACCCATTGACACGCGTCTTCTCACCCTGGTATGTTATGGTGCGCAACTGCTTACTGGCATTCACGTTCAGCACGCCACGCTTGCCGATGGGTTGCATTCCGCTAAACATGAGTTCCCATCCCCGACGGTTCGCGCCATTACGAGTTGTGGAGAAATAGACATCTCTGTCGGCTTCTTTTTCATAGATAACCTCAAAATTATCCTCGTTGATATAGTTTGCTGTCAACGAGAAACGGTTCCACATCGTAAGGATGGCAGAGAACCGGTTGCCCATGGCAGGCACCAAATAAGGATTACCCATGGAATAGGCATATTCCCCTTCCCATCTCACATAAGGATTCATCTGCATCATTTGGGGGACATTATATTTCCTGTTGGCACTCAGCCGCAGACTATGTCCCTTCTTCGCGTTGATGACATAATTCAGTCGCAAGGTAGGGAACAGTTCATTATAGATACTCTTGTAACTCTTTTCTGGGGTATATTCCGAATGAGGGTCAATCACCTTATGCTCATAGCGCAGTCCTAACGAAGAACTGAAAGCGCCCCGCTGCCAATCCCAACTGGCATATGCCGCAGCCGTCTGCTCCCGATAACGGTAACGGTCCATGTAATTGCCATAAGGACTGAGCTGACCGTTTTCTGTCAGACTAAAGTCACTGTTGATTTTATTGTTCCATGTAGCATAGCTACCACCCGTCTTCATGGTTCCCCACTTGTCACGCAATCGTTGAGTAATATCAAGCTCACCAGTCAGTACCTGATAATGAGCGGAAGCAACGTTATTAGAATTCCATAGCTGAGGATTACCCTCACGTTCCTGATAACGGTGATCATCATTCTGCGACCAGCTGCCGTTTACGGAAGTACTGAGCTGCCCGCTGTCCCACTTGTGAAAGTAAGTGACAGCAAACGACTGGTGGTTGTTTCTCGTATCAATGATCATGTTATCGGCATAATGCTCATCTGATATCGCGGGAACTGTTCTCTGCACTTCATCCCTTGTCTCACTGTCACCTCGCTGATGAGAAAGCTGCGCATCAACCGACAGATAATCATTGGGGGAAAAATCATAGCTACCACCAAAAAGAAAGAAATATACTTGATGGTTAAACGTATCTTCACCCTTGTTGATCAATCGCATCTGAGACTGTTGAAATAATGTCTCCCTGATATTGTGGGTTTTACTGTGACTGATATCCACAAGACCCTGGGTATAGAAGGACCAAGGCCCCCTGCGCTGTTCTATAATGAATTTGGGTGAAAGAGCGTTTTGAACTTTGCTGAAATCATTACTCATATTTACGTTGGCCATGCCACCATCCTCAGGCCGTTTGATCAAGATCTTCAATACTGCCATGCCACCCGATTGGGCACTCATCTCTGCACCCGACGAGGTGACAACCTGTATGGAGCGTACGTTCTTGCCATCGATATTACGAAGGTATTGCTGTAGTTGTTCTCCCGACAGGCGCACCTTCTTATTGTTGATATACACCTCTGCAACCCCATTACCGTAAACACTCATCTGGTTGTCAGCCACCTCCATGCCCGGCAGATAACTCATCATCTCTGCTAAATCCATCGTCTGCAGTTGGGGGATTGTTGCCACATTCAGCCGATACCCCTCCGCATCGTACTTGATCTTCTCCGCTTTTACAATCACCTCTTGCAGGGTATCAGATTTATGAATAGGGATGGTGTCGGCAGAGGCAGTTCTTTGAACGGGAGTAGTCTGTGCCAATGTTGTTATGGTACTTGTAAACAAAAAACTTATCAATATGACCTTTATCATTTTCATGGCTATCATTTTTAATCCGTTGCAAATATAATGTGGCAACTCTTTATACAGCCAAGAAAAAGTACACACTTTTACATCGTGTTTTATTTATTAGTGTTGGTTATCAAGCTTTTAGACTAATTTTACACGTTTTACACATCTGTACCCATTTGATGAATCTTGGCATCAAACTGCTTGGCTCCACCATCAATATGGAAAATTCGCTTAAGCAACCGCACTTTCTTATTAGTTATCGACTGCGATGACTTATCGAAAAGAATAGCCAGTTCGGAGGAAAGGAAACGGAACTTAATAAGGACACAGAAGAGAAGACTATTGTCATCAAGTTTCGGATCGTGTTTCAACAAGGCAGCGACAAAATCAGGAACATATTGCTTTGCCGTCTTCATCAATTCACGGAGATCCGATCCATCTGCTTTCATGCCGATGGAGGCCTTTCGGTGTAAAGCGGTTATAATAGGAGCGTTCATCACATCTGTCAAAAGATCCCACTCCGAGGAAAGACTCTTATCGTCTTGTTGCTCGTCTAACAGATGCTTTAACTCATCCAACTGCTTTTGCTTGTCAGCTATTATTTCTTCTTTGCTACTCACATCCTGTTTTAAAGCAATCATCTCAGCCTTAGCACGCTGGTATTCCGATAGGGAAAGACTATACTTTGTATTCAAGTCCTTAATATAGTCCTTGTTCTTTTGCCGCTGGAAGCGATAGAGCAGATAGCCGACAACCATGACACTTAATAATAAAAGAAGAACGACCGTTAATAATAATTGCCGTTGAGCCATCCGTTGCTGCTGATGTAACTTGGCATCTATATATGGAGAAAGGTTACTTAAAGCCAAGATGCTGTCACGGTCGGTGGGCTTCTCTATCGCATGAAAATAAACACTGGCTAAAGGGTTGATTATAGATTGTTTTCTAAAATTAACAGGAATGGAGTCTTCTGGTATAGGGAAAAACTCTTTAACCTTTCGCCCCATATAATTACCTTCATGATTAACTCTGACAAACTCTCTATAATGGTAAATGTACCGTTCTCTACGTTCTGCCCAAGGATGATAGAAGTTCTCATACATCGCAGGATCGTATTTCCTTACGCTGTCACTCTTCCCCATGTTATGGAAATAACCGGCCAACAAGCAATGACAGATCTTTATCATGTGCTCACTCTTGGCAAGGTGTGCATAATGCAATGCCTTTCTGCCATCCTCAAGAGCCAGCGTAGG
>CADBSW010000086.1 GCA_902797505.1 uncultured Prevotellaceae bacterium
AGAACCACCGTTGATGATGTTCATCATAGGAACAGGCATGGTATAGGTGTTGCAACCACCGATATAACGATAGAGAGGCAGACCGAGGGCGTTAGCAGCAGCCTTGGCAGCAGCCAGAGAAACGCCGAGGATAGCATTAGCACCGAGCTTGCTCTTGGTGGGAGTGCCATCGAGAGCCAACATCTTATAGTCGAGCGCACGCTGATCGAGCACGCAGTCACCTACCAATGCGGGAGCGATGATGGTGTTAACGTTCTCAACAGCCTTCAGGGTACCTTTACCCAGATAACGGTTCTTGTCACCGTCACGAAGCTCCAAAGCCTCATTCTCACCGGTAGATGCGCCTGATGGAACGGCAGCACGGCCCATTACACCATTTTCCAATACTACGTCAACCTCAACGGTTGGATTTCCTCTTGAGTCGAGGATCTCTCTTGCATGAATTTTCTGAATCTTCATAATTACCTTAATATATTTGTTATAAATGTCAATACCTTACATGGATTTTGCCCAATGTAGCTAAATCGGTTGCAAAGTTACGAAAATTCTGAGTAAACGAGAAGAAAAGATGCTTATTTCTTTTCCCGAGTGAGAAGAATTTATTCAAAAGTCGACGAAATAGTTATTTATAACAATTAAGCATAACTATGCATGCCACCAAGGAAATAGTTCACGCCGAAATACGTCATGAGGATGGTCATGAATGCCAATGTCATATACAGATGATAGTTTCGGGGCTTGTTCAACCAGTGGATACTCTGATGGTGTACGGCCACGCCATAGATCATGAAGGTGATGAGTGCCCATGTCTCCTTGGGATCCCAACTCCAGTATGTTCCCCATGAGATATTTGCCCATATGGCACCGATAAAGATACCGTAACCCAGACAGGTGAGGGCAGGGTAGAGGAACAGTTGTGACAATAGGTGTAGTTCATCGGTCTTTCTTCTCATCAGTAAGCCCATGATCCCGCAGACGAAGGTCAGACTAAGCAGCGCAAAGCCCATCATGATAATACTCACGTGGATGGTAAGCAGTGGTGATGAGAGTACGGGCATGAGATGACTGATGTTTGGATCCATCTGTGAGATGTGACTGACAAGCAGGAAGAAACCAGACATCAGGAAACCGAATGTAAGGATGATATTGAAGTATCGGTAGATAAGCAGTGTGAGCAGTTGGATGCTCCATGCCATGAAGAGCATCGTTTCATAACCGTTAGACATGGGGATGGTGCCCGAGATGATCCATCGTAATGCCAGGCAGATAGTCAGGCAGACGAACGACAAGGCCATGATGAAAAAAGGCAGTGTCTGTCGGCGTTGGAAGATGGTCAGGAACAGGCATAGGAATCCCATGGTGAGGTTAACCATAAAGAGGATCGTGGCGAAAGGAATTCGGTTGTAGATACGCTCTGCCCGGATCTTCGTGTCGGAAGGTATGCTATTGCCGCCATACCGGTATTGGTATTTCTTCATCTTGGCAATCATCAGGCTCATATCCTTCCAGTTCTCTGAAAGTGCATACCCGTAGAGTATGGAGAAGGCATTCTTCATATACTCCTGTTGCGCTTGCTGGATGTCTTGCGGGTATTTATCCACAGGACTGTACCAGATCGTGGAGTGACGGGTATAAGGGAAGACCTTCAACAGTTTTCCTTGTCGTAACTCCATGATCAGCATCAGTTTGTCGTCTACCTTAAGAACCTCCTGATGCAACTTGTCCTGATCTTGGTCGCTGAGGTATGGACCGAGGATATATCCACCTCTTTCTTGACTGAAGAAGGTATTGACCGAACAATATTTAGGCAGTTTCAATCCTTCTATCAGTTCACTCCCCTTGATCTTGACGATAGGCTCATTGCTCCATTGATCACCCCAAAAGATAAATCCAGTCAGTACTTGTTCTGCCGAATAGCGTTTGCCATCGGCATCTTCGTAATAGCGTTTGCCGTATAGTTTCTTTGTAAAGTCGAGGGCCAGTGTCTGCAGTGGACAGATACGGTTGTTGTATAATACCTGAAGTTGTCCCAACTGTTGTGCTGTTTCTTTAGGGAGGGTAGGGGCTGCCTGCATCTGCATCCCTGCAAGGCAGGTAATAAGCAGGATGATCGTACGACGGTTCATCTGTGCGGCTTGGCGGAGTAACTTACGATATTGCCCTTTCGGATCGATCAGCATCCATACCAGTGAGATAAACAGCAGGGCATAACCCAGATAGGTAATAGGGATGCCATAGGGATCACTGTTGATACTGAGGATACTGCCTTTCATATCCTGGTCGAAGCTGTTCTGATAGATACGTACCCCTTGGTAGTTAAAGACATTGTTCATAGATACCCTTCCCGCCACCGAATCCTTGTCGTTAACGATAGTAAACTGTGTAACATAGTCGGATGGGGCTTGTGTCCCCTCATGGTAATATACCTTGAACGACCGCATCTTGATGCTGAAGGGTAGGGACTTTTCTGTTACTTGGTCGTGCGACAAGACTATGTAGCGATTGGCCGACTCTCCCTCACGCAGATGGACAACACCCTGGAATGCTGTGAGATGGGTGGTCAGTGCACCAGCCAGGATAACGACGAACGACAGGTGCAGGAGGATAACGAAGAATCGTTTTACCTTGCGATGGATAAACCAGGCAATGGCAAGGGCGGTGAGCAATGCCCATAATGCACTGAACCACCATGCGCCATAGATATGTTCTGATACATACTGTGTGCCTTGGTATTTCTCAATAATTGTGGTGACTGCCATACAGACAATCACCACAATATATGCAAGTATCAACGATTTCTTCATCTTTTAAATAGCTCTTAGGAATTTCACGACAGCGTCGCGGTCGCTCTTTGGTAAGTTGTAGAACTTCAACGCGCTCTCATAGGCATCACTCTTCTTGCTGTAGCCATGCCAGAGAATAGCCTCTATCTCATTGCGGGCACGACAGTCGTGCAGACGATCTTCTGCACCGGTGTTGATGAGCGACAGTCCTCTGCCCCAGAGTGGAGTGGTGCGGCACCAAGAACCATGGATACCGTTCTTCATATACAGACGATGCTGTATCATATCTGTGTAGGGCCAGATGGTCTGGTTCTGATAGCGTGGCAACTGCAGGTTCTGCTTGGTAATGATACTCGGACTCCAATAGTTATCCGTAGTGGTCTTCCAAGAAGGACGGTGACAGGATGCACAACCGATCTGCATGAAGACTTCCTTACCGCGCTGTACCTCTTTGTCTTGGAGGTTACGTGCACGAGGGATCGCCAAACCACGATGCCATACCTGGAAAGCCCAGAAGTTATTGTCAGACATCTCTGGTTCGAAGTTATGCCACTTGTTATCAAACTGGTTTGTAGATGGGTCGAGCAGATTTCTTACTGCATCGGCGATACCTGCCTCTGTGCCATCGGCATAGTAGGGTGATGACGGATCGGCCTTGATCTTTGCGATCACATCTTTGTTCTCTGACATTGCCTTTGCCCATGCAGAGGTGGTATACAACTTAGGACGGTCGGAGCGACTCACATTGGTGATGTTCCAAATGGCGTTGGCACCGGCACCGTCTTGCAGAGAACCACGTGTCATGGCATAGGTGAACTTCTTAATGCGGTTTACCTGTTCGGTGCCGCTGGAAGCATTCACATACATCGCTGTAGATGCCCAGTCGTTCTTTTCCTTATCCCAGAAGGTAGGGTTGAGTTCTACGTATGGCGCCTCCCTGCGATACTGCTCTCTGATAGAGTCGTCGGGGATGGCATCGATCAGTCCGGTACCAATGATTCCGATCGTACTCTCCAGTCGGAAGGCCACGGCACCATTGCCTGTCTCCCACGGCGTAGGACTGGTATTAAAGGCCGAACGGTCGATACTCAACTCGGGGTATATCAGTTGATATCGTTCTCCATCAGGGAACTGGGTGGCAGAGATCTCGCTGCCTTCTCCCATCGCTGTCACAGGCAACCAGTCGAGATGGATACCAGACTCTTCGATAGGAGCGAGGAACGGACTGACGGCACGTGTCTGTGGCATACCTGTTACCTCACTCACATACGGACCGTCGTCGCTGTTGGCACCGTCAACAGGATGGTAAACCACCAGTAGATAGCCATTACCCCACTCTGCGGTGTATCGTGTGACACGCTTTCCATGACCATAGGCAGGGTGACAGTCAAGACACGACTTACGCACATAGGCAGGTCCCAGTCCGTTGAATGGTGCCTGAAACTCTGTGGCGTTACGCTCAAAGAACTGTTCTCCACGGTTGAATGCTTCGGTGAGGTTCATCTGGGTTACTGCGGGCGTCTCATCCTCATAGCAGCCGGCTGTCACATTCATCGTGGTTCCCAACTCTCCACCTACATACCACTCCTCTGCAGAGAAGTTACCGACGGCCTTGCCAATATAGTTGTCGTCGTCAATAAGGGTGGTGTCTTCTTTTGCATTATCATCATCCGAGCATGATACCACCGAGAGTGATATCATGGCCAGGATGATGAATAGTTTATGATTTCTGATAAAACTCATATCTTTGTTTTTGTTAGTAATCAATAGAGAATCGTATTCCAATTAGTTGGCTGTTATCCAACTGGAAGCCTCATTGATAGCATGGTCTAAGGTATTGATAGCATCCATGGCAGCCTTGGCGTTGGCACTGTGTGAATCGAGAACGAATGGTGTGCCTGCCTTTGCGGTGTCGAGTGCTTTCAGAGCTGCAGATAACTTACTCTGCAGATCATCAGCCATCGGCTTATTGTATTTCTGCAGATATGCCATGATAGAGTTGCTGTTTACCTGACTGCTGCACTGTCCGTTCAGAGTGTACAGCACGCTGGTGACATTATCATAGAAATCGTAGTAAGAACGCTGACTGTAGGGCGACTCAATATAGTCGGGATCTTTTCCTAAGTAAGCCTGACCAATCTTCTGTCCGGCTACCTCATTACAGATATTGCTACAACCTGACACAAGGATAGTTCCCATTACACCGCGCCATGTACGCATGGTGCTGCCGGCCTGAGTAGCTTGGATCATATTATCACCGTAGTACAGGTCTCCACCAGCCACTGTTGTATTGAACTCACACTCTTCTACACGGTCACGATGAGCCTTGGGAGCTTTGTCACCTAACCAACTTACCTCCAGCTGGAAGCACCTGTCGCGCAGGTCACCGGCTACGGCAGCGGCGAAGATCAGTTCTTGTTCACCAGTGATGTTACGGCCTGCAAAGGCTGCATCATCCTCAACACCCTTCAGGGCAGATACCGTGCGGTTCTTACCATTGCGGAAAATGATAAACTCGATACCGTGGAATCCTAACTGCTGCTCTCCAACGAGTATACGGGCATTGTCGATACCACCATTGTCAAGATCATCAAGTTCATCTACAATCTCCTTAGCACTCAACTGCATAGCCAATGCAACACGGTCAAGGGGCCATGTGTCGATATGTGGGTCGATACCCCAATCGGAAGCGGCACCATACAGGAACGACTCACTCTGCTCCCATGCCGAACGGGCATTGATAAAGACGGTGCATATCTGGTCGATATCACTCTGTGTGATAGTACCTGCACGAAACTTGTTCTTTGCACTGACGATCTTATTGAAAAGATCATCTGTCTGGTTGGCTAAAGAAGAATAGATAGGGTAAATGACGTTGTTGACATACTGTTCGGTAAGGGCCTGCATGGCCATTTCCTTCTCTGACAAAGCGGTATTGTCATCATCATCGTCTGAGCTACAGGCTGTAAAGGTAGCTGTTACAGATAACATAACTGCTGCAAGCAGCATGTGTTCAAAAAGTTTTTTCATTTTTGTGGTAATTATTTGTTTATGTAATTTTTTTTTGGATTTACACCTTATTATATATTATAAGAACCAACCCTCGTAGGCTATACCTATGTTGATGCTGGGCTCGTTGTTATAAGGATTCTTCAGCAGTCGTGTGCTATAGTCGGCCTTGATGGCAATCTGGGGGATCGGGTAGTAGTTCACGCCCACGGCTATGCGGTTGACGTTGGTATAATCGAACTGATTCTTGTTCTTGGTGGGGATATAACTATCGTAATACTCGTATCTTCCGAAGAGATAACATTTCTTCTCGCTCGCTCTGAGTTTCTCAAACTGTGAGAAGATGTTGTATCCGGCCTCGATACCTACTGACACGGCATTCTTTCCAACCATCGCACTCTTAACGGGAGAGTTGCTGGCATGTGCCTTGGCATCCTTAATGGTGTTAATCGCATCCACATCACTGAGTGAACCGTAGTCAGCCTGACCACGCACGATCCAGTTCCATTTGTCAAGGGTGAAGTCCAGTGATCCTACCAGAACGGTACCCTTTACATCATCGTATGGTTTGCCATCGCCTTGGATATCGTTAGGGAAGGTATTGTGCACAGAGTTACCGCAGAAGCCACTCACACCAATACGCATACCGGGGAAGGCATAGTAGTCTACACGTGCTGCAGCACCTAACTGATTGGCTGCCTTAAACTCGAAGGGAGAGCCCGCACCGTGATGAATCCATTTGTCACGATTGAAGAACATGGCATTCAGTCCGGCTAACAGTTCTACCTCGTATTTAAACTTTCCGGAACGACCCCAGAAAGAGATACCTGTGTCGTGCCAGGTAGAGGGAAGGATCGTATTCTCACCCTCCGGGCGATAGACCGTGAAGTAGTTGAGGGGCTCGTGATAGGCATTGTTAAGACCTACCGGTACGATGATATGACCAATCTTGATGTTGGCGGCGCGAGAGAAGGCTTTGTTGATCCAGAACTGTTCGAGTTCTACCTCACCGCCTTTCTCCTGTTCAAACTCCCATTCTGCAGCCTCGTCAGCTTCGTTCTCTATAGAACTGCCGGTGCCGGTATGCTCAAACTCTATCTCTGTGCCCATCGTCCAGCCACGGCCGAAGTCATAACCTACATAGATTACGGCATGGGGAATGTCGAACCGTCCGTGGGCAGGATCGTTCTTGTAGTTTTGTGGTGTGCTATAACGGTTCACATGATCGCTATAGAACATTCTCGATAATGCGGCTTCTCCGTAACCTCCGATACTTAGTCTGTTGCCCTTGGCATGCTGCATCACCGAGTCAGACGCAACGACTTGTGCCTTTATCGTGTTGGCAGAAGTGAGCATAAAGATACCTAATAATGATATGATAATTGACCTTTTCATCTGTTTATGTCTCGATAATTCTGATAATTTGTAAGTGTTTGCAAAGGTATTGCTAAATATCTTCCTTCACAATACCTAAATTTGATGAAATTAAAACCTTCCAAAAAGGGGTGCACTGAGCCTGCATCCCCTATATTGGGTAAAAAATGATGCTGCAGGTGTGTGTTTTTTAGGTATACGGTTGTTTTTTTCTCTAAAAAAATATAATTTTGTAACGAAATGTGAAGATGTCAGTATGTCTGATAGCTTAAAAGGAAATGTTATGAAAGTAAAGCAGTGGATAAAGACATGCAAGCAGAAGTGCCGGACATGGTTGCAGGATTTCCGTACGTGGCAGCAAAAACCTTATGAGGTGAAACCACTATCGAACGAGCAGCATACTTGTTCTACCTGTGGAACGCAGTTCACCGGTAACTACTGTCCGCGTTGTGGACAGTCATCCATTGTGGGACGTTTCTCATTTAAGAAAGCCACCTTGCTCTTCTTAGATGTATGGGGCCTGGGCAACCGTGGTATGTTCCGTAGTATCCGTGACCTGCTGTTTCGTCCGGGATACATGATCCGCGATTACCTGAGTGGTATGCAGTCGGCCTACTTTCCACCCTTCAAGATGTTCTTCCTGTTGGCAGCTTTCTCGTTGGTAGTAGAACACGGCTTGGATCTTGGCCTTTATGGAGACAGAGAACAGACTGGCAATCAGCAGAAAAAGGAACAAGTTGAGAACGCCACGAAGGAAGAGAAGGAAGTAAAGAGTGAGACGAATGAGAAGGAAGTAAAGAGTGAGACGAGTAAGAAGGAAAAGATCGATGATTTTGAGAACAATTATTTCAAAGATAAAGATGGTAACTATAAACCCGCCACAATAGCATTAGTTAAATTTGTTCTCATGTTGGATTCACTGAATGATAAGAACCCGGCCCTTTTCTCCCTTCTGACATTGATACTCCTCACAGTACCTTTGTTTTTCTTCTTCCGTTCCAGTCCCAACATCCCTGATCTCAGGTACTCAGAGTTTATCGTGGCACTTACCTATACCTCTAATTGCTATAGTATCTATTCCATAGCGGGTAATCTTTTGGATTGTGGTCTTCTCCGCTTCCTTGCATACCTGATGGTCTTCATCAGTCTCAGGCAGTTATCCGGTTTCAGTAAATCCCGTTTGTTTGGCTATATCGTCCTGACAGTTATCATATCCATCACAGTCTTGGTCCTCCTTTTCGGCGTATGGATATATCTCATTTATCTTGATATGTAAAGCTGTATCGCACCCGAATACTCGCTGTATGTCTTTTTCATTCAAAGAAACAAAATTATTGAGGGAATTTTAGATTTTCCCTATTTTAATTTGTTTCTTCAGAAATATTGTTTAAATTTGTGGCAAGAGAAATAGGAAGTATGACTGCTTTACAGATGAATGCAGAAATGCTCCGTAACTTAAGTATAATTGCGGAGGATGAGAAACTGCTAAAACGAGCAGTAAAATATTTGCGTAAGCTTGCAGCAGAAAAGCAAACTGATCCGACGGCGTTTAGTCAGAAAGATTTTTTTGATCGTATTGAAAATGCACGGAATCAACCTGGCAGACAGTTTGCCAGTGTTGAAGAACTTGACCAATTCATCCGTAGCTTATGAGTCGCTATTAAATTAATCTTCTTCAAAAACTGATAGGCAATTTGTTAATAGTAAATAATTATACAAATATAACTATTTCTTTTAACAGAGAATTTATCCTCCTTTTTTATAGATGACCCCATTAACTTCCGAAATCAATACCTATTTCTGTATTATGCTTCTGTAAGCGCATCAAGTAGTCCTTTGCACGCGTCTTCAATAAGATCGAGTGCCCAGATAAAGTCTTTTGTGCCTCCGTAGAAAGGATCAGGGATGGTGGGCTCACCGGCATATTTCTGCAGGTAGTTTGCCAAACAGAGGATCTTATCTGCCTGTTCTTTGTTGGTAGCGAGGCGTCGCAGGTCATGGATATTCTCATCATCCATGCCGATGAGGTAGTCGTAGCGCAGGAAATCCTCACGCTTTACCTGTTGTGCCCGGTGGTCGAAGAGATAGCCACGGGCTGCCCCCTGCACACGCATACGTTTGTCGGGCAACTGTCCGGTATGCCATGCTCCGATGCCCGCGCTATTGATATAAAAGAGGTGGGAGAGGTTACGCTCTTCCACAAGATGCTTCATGACAGCCTCGGCAGCCGGACTGCGACAGATATTCCCTAAACAGACGAACAACAGTTTTATTCTTTTCATATATTATTCAAGTTATATGCAGATGATAGTCTCATTTTGACAAAGATACTAAATTAATCTGATTATTCAAAATAAATTATTTGAAATAAATAATTTTAAATGTTATGCGAAAAACAGGATTTTTCTTCATTCTTTTATGGAAAAATCGTATATTTGTGGAGAATAATGAATAGTGTATGAGGAAATTAAGATATTTATGGTTGGTCATGTGCGTCGTGATGATGGCATTACCTATGAATGCGCAGACAGTAAAGAAACGCAGTCAGCAGGAGATTAGCCTGTTGGCGAAGCGTGCGTGTGCGGCATTTGAAGCAAAACGATTTCAGTCGGCTATCTCCCTGATGGATGAGTATAAGCAGTATGCACAACTCCCCCGGTATGGTTACTATATGCTGACGCTGAGTTGTCTGAAGACTGGACAGAATGAGCGTTGTGTCAACTATGGTAAGGAGTGGGAGAAGTCGGCCGACCGGGATAAGGATGAGCGTTGTAAGGCGTTGATCCTTGGTAATATGGGCGTGGCTTATTCCTTGATGGACCGTTATGAGGAGAGCATCGAATACTTCAGGCGTTCGTCGGTCATCCACCAACAAAAGGATAAGGAGCATTATGCCCGCGACTGTGAGAATATCGGTTATGGCTATTGGGCGTTGAAGGATTATGATCAGGCACGGGAGTGGTTCCAGTGTTCTGCCGAATCGTGGATGACGAATCTGAAGACAGATCTTACGAAGGTAGAGCAGGGAAGATGTAATAATGCTGACTTAGGCAGGGTGCTGTACGACTGGTCGATGGCATGTTATGCCGTTGGTGATGACAACATGGGTAAGCGTTTGTTGCTCGCATCCTCTCGTTGTGGTTATGCAGAGGCGAAGGAGTATATTGAGGCTAATGGAATATAGGAGTAATTGAAAATTGATAATTGATAATCGCCAAAGGCAATTGAATATGAAGATGAAGAGACATTTATTTACGATAACATTCTTGTCGGCATGTTTGCTTACAACATCGGCACAGAAGAAGGCGTTGGATCATTCGGTATACGACGCATGGCAGTTGGTGGGCCCCACGGCAATCTCTCCCAAGGGAAATATCCTCTCTTATGAGGTGAACCCACAAGAGGGGGATGGTTACCTGGTGGTAAGAAACATCAAACAGAACAGGGAGATCACGATTCCACGTGGTTATCGTGCTCAGATACTGGATAACGAACAACAGGTGGTGTGCCTGATCAAACCGTTCTTCAAGGATACCCGACAGGCAAAGATCAAGAAGAAGAAAGCAGAGGATATGCCCAAGGATACCCTCGCTATTATCAATACCAAGGACTTCTCTGTGAAGAAGTTTGCCTCGGTGCAGAGCTATCAGTTGGGCAAACATGCTGTCGATGCGGTAGCTTTCCTGTCGACAGATACGGCGCTGATACCCAAGAAGGAGCGCATGAACAAGGATGTCGGCAAACCGCTGTTGGTGTATTCATTTGCCACTGGGGCGATGGATACCCTGAAGCATATCGGCAGTTATCACTTTGATAAACAGGGCAAGGCACTGACTGTTACCGTAAAGGAGAAGAAAAAGAAGATGCTTACGGGATGGTATGACGTGGCACAACGTACCCTGCGACTACTCCCCGATACGATGGTGTACTACTCTCTGCCACAGTTTGATGAGACAGGTAGCAGGGCTCTCTTCATCCAGGCTGCCGATACCCTCGACAGTGGTAGCAAACACGGAGAACTGATGTGCATGTCGATGGCAGGAAACCAGTTGAGGAGCAGTAAACTGGTGGCCCTCGACCAGTTGAAGAACCTGCCTGAGGGATGGGGCATCACAGAGAACAGCCGTCCGTCGTTCAGTCGTGACGGCAAACGAATCTTCGTGGGGGTACAACCCTACCAGGCTCCGAAGGATACAACCTTAGTACCTTTCGAGACGGCAGGACTGGATATCTGGAACTATAATGCCCCCGAGATCCCTCCAATGATGAAGGCTAACCTGCAGCGTGACCTGTCACGAACGATGACGGCTGTGTATGACGAACAGCAACACCAGTTGATTCCGCTGTCTACATCGCCTTACGATCGTGTAACCCTCATGGAAAGAGGGAATGCTCCGTATGCCTTGTCGATAGATCGCACGAAGACGATCGTCGCCACGCAGTGGGACATGCAGGGGGAACAGACTATCTCGTTGGTTAACCTGGGTAATGGTAAGCGTACCCCCGTCGTAACAGGAAAGGTGGATGCGGCATCTGCCTCTCCAGCCGGCAAGTATGTGGTATGGTATGATGCGCCCGAACGTTGTTGGATGGTGTATGATATCAATGCCGGTTCTACGAAGACGCTCTCTACCAATATCCCCACCTGTATGTGGGATGAGGAGGACGATCATCCGATGATGCCCCAGGCTTATGGTATTGCCGGATGGACACAAAACGATCAGGAGGTGTTGATCTACGACCGTTATGATATCTGGAAGGTGAATCCCGCCAATGGTCAAACAGTATGTCTGACCAAAGGACAGGGTAGGGAGAGACAACTTACTTATCGATATATCCCTCTGAAAGATGCCGAGGAGGAACCCTTTATCCGTCCTAATGAATCATTGCATTTGAGTGTCTTCGACAATGTCACCAAGAAGAACGGTTATGCCTCAGTGGCTGTGAATAAACCGGCTGCTCCACAACTCCTCGCATTAGAAGGGTATATGTACGCCAATCCGGTGAAAGCAAAGGATGCGAATGTGTATCTCTATAAGAAAGGTAACTTCCAGCATCCCATGGATCTGTATGTGTCGATGGCTATCGGAAAGAAAGAACAGCAGTTGAGTCATATCAACCCGCAACAAAAGGATTACCTTTGGGGTACGGCAGAACTGTTCCACTGGTATGCCTACGATGGCACTCCGTTGGATGGTCTGCTGTATAAGCCGGAGAATTTCGATGAGAACAAGAAATACCCTGTGATGATCTATTTCTACGAGAAACGTTCAGAAAGTCTGTACCAGTATTACTCCCCGGCACCCAGTCGCTCTACGGTAAACATCCCGTTCTATTGTTCTCGTGGTTATCTGGTCTTCGTGCCGGATATCGTCTATCATGCTGGTACCCCGGGTGAGTCGGCTTACAACTGTATCGTCAGCGGTGCTGAGGCTCTGGCAAAGAACAAGTGGGTGGATAAGGAGAATATGGCGATTCAAGGACAAAGTTGGGGTGGCTATCAGGTGGCTTACCTCATTACACGTACCAATATGTTCAAGGCAGCAGGGGCAGGAGCACCCGTTGCGAATATGACGAGTGCCTATGGCGGTATCCGTTGGCAGTCGGGCATGAGCAGACAGTTCCAGTACGAACAGAGTCAGAGTCGTATTGGCAGGGATCTGTGGAGCGGCATCGAACTGTATATGGAGAACTCTCCCTTGTTTAAGTTGCCCAATGTACAGACGCCTGTGCTGATCATGCACAACGATGCCGACGGTGCTGTGCCCTGGTATCAGGGTATTGAGATGTTCATGGGATTACGACGCTTGGGTAAACCGGCATGGTTGTTGGAATATAATAACGAGGAGCATAACCTGAAGGAGCGTCGTAACAGTAAGGACCTGTCGATCCGTCTGCAACAGTTCTTCGATCATTATCTGAAAGGGGCTCCCGAACCCGCATGGATGAAATACGGCATCCCCACCTCAAAGAAAGGTCAGTACTTCGGTTTTGAGAATGCGGAGTGAGGGCTAAAGGATTTGTTTGCAAAATATTTGGAGATTTACCGCTTTTCCTTTATCTTTGCAAAAGTGTTTTTACAAAGGTGTTGTTCCGCTAGCTCAGTTGGTTTAGAGCGCCGCCTTGACAGGGCGGAGGTCACTGGTTCGAACCCAGTGCGGAACACGGAAGAATGTAATAGCTTATTTTAGTCCCCATTCGTCATGAATAAATACATTTATCTGCTATTTGCTGTATTATTATTAGGTCTTTCCTCTTGTGCTGTCTTATTAACAACGCCGAAAGTATCTAAGGGTGCAGACATCTCACAGTACAAGTATGTAGTATACAATGCAGAATACAACAGTGATACGTCTGTATTAGAAGATATTCTACCTATTGTTCAAAACGTACTTTCCAAGAGGTTGAAAACGATATCGTCAAGTGAAGCGCAATCGTTGTCTGGTGAGGGAGAGAATATCTTAACCCCTCGAATTGATGTTAAGTCTACGAATAGTAAGTATAGCAACGTATATATCACAATCGGCCTCTATGATTTTAATTCGAATCATTTGGTCGCGTCTGTTAAATCTAAGGGTGTTGGCTTGTTTTATTCTAAAGATAATAAAATACATTACTCTGGAATAAAAACTCAATTAAATAGAATATTCAAATAATCGTTCAAATGAACGACGAGGAGAATCAATTTGGGGGCAGGACTCATACGAGACCTGTCCCCAATGTATTTCGAGAATTGTTCTCAACCAATCAGAAGCGATACACAGCGAAGGTGCGGGCGGGAACGGTGAGCATCACCTTGTTGCCACTGGCCTTTACCTTAGCCGTCTTAGGCACTACCACATTCTTGTTCTTTGTGGTGTTGGCAGCATCAGCACTGGCTGCATGCAGGGTTGTTACAGTACCGTCTTTGAAGAGATTCTTGGTTCCCTTAAGGGTTATCTCCACGGGCTTGTCTGCCTCTGAAGTGTTCACGATCTTGATGATATAGTTGTTATGATCCTTATCATAAACAGCCGATGCACAGAGGCCGTCCTTACCGGTGATGGGTTCCTTGTATTCTGTCAACTTCAGAACGTGTGTACCTCTGTTGCAGGCGTACATCTGTTGTACGTAGTAGTTGGGCGTACGTACGGTAGTGAGGTTATCCATCCAGATCAGGTCGGGGCGCCACTGCCATCCGTCAACATGTGCGAACAATGGAGCATAGGTAGCCATGTGGACGATGTCGGCATTACGCTCGAAGCCGGTCATCAGGGCTGCCTCACAGATAGCTGCGTCGAAGACGTTCTTTGCTTCGGGGAAATCGGCAGCATGTTCTTTGATATGACAAGCATACTCACCGGCGAACACCTTCGGGCCCTTACGGCTGTAGTTGTCATAACGGGTGACATTGTTCATGAACCAGTTTTGGTTGCAGTAGTAGTGCTCATCCACCAGGTCTACCTTCAGACGGCGCATCTGCTCCCAACCGTAGTCGAACTTATCACCATCAGGAGACGGACCGGAAGAACCAACGATCTTGATTTCCGGATGACGATCGCGCAGTACGGTGATGAACTTCTCCAGTCGCTCTGGATAGAGAGGTCCCCACTGCTCATTACCAATACCTAAGAACTTCAGGTTGAAGGGTGCGGGGTGACCCATATCGGCACGCAGCTTACCCCACTTCGTGGTGACATCACCGTTAGCAAACTCGATCAGGTCGAGGGCATCCTGGATATACTCATCGAGCTTGTTCACAGGAATATGTGCATCAGAGTCGTCATCATTCTGATACTGACAAGCCAGTCCTACATTTAAGATAGGTAATGGGGCAGCACCGATATACTCTGAGAGAAGGAACAACTCATAGAATCCCATGCCATAGGTCTGGTAGTAGTTAGGATACATACGGTGAGGGAAAGTGTAGTTCCAGCGGTTCTCGTTGAGTGGACGGTTCTCTACCTGTCCTACAGAGTGCTTCCACTGATAACGGGTGCCGATATCCGTACCTTCCACGATACATCCGCCAGGGAAGCGGAAGATACCCGGATGAAGATCCTTCAAGTCGTTTACGAGGTCACGACGCAGTCCGTTCCAGTTGTCTTCCGGGAATAATGATACATGATCGAGATCCACACCGTCACCTTTCTGGTGGAAGATACGCAGACCACCCTTAGCCACAGTCTTCTTACTGGTGAGGTTCACCTCATACTTCTTCCAGTCTTTGCTGTTGATGGTAACGGTCTGTTTGTCGATAATCTCGTTGTTCTCATCAATCAGTTCTACACGAATCTCAGTCGACTTGCCGTTGGCAGCATGCAGACGTCCGTAGACTGAGAAGAAATATTTCATGTCTTTTTTGAAGCCCATGCCGAAGAATCCGTGGTTGTCGATACCACTGCGCTTCTCACGATGACCGGGATCGAAGATGGTTACATAGTGGGGGTTACGGTCAAAGGCAGGACGGTCGGTGCTCAGTGATACCTTACCGAAGGTGTTCCATCCCATGAGGGATTGTGGAAACTCGAAGGATCTGTTTTCAACCATCTCGGCATACAGTCCGCCGTCGGCACCGAAGTTGATATCCTCGAAGAAGATACCATACATGGTCGTCTGGATGGGTGAACCAAGTTTCTTAGCATCTAATACGAATGGGTGCAGTCCCTCATCGGCTGATACGGGCAAGGCAGCCATGAGGAGCGACACACAAAGTGGAATGATTGCTTTTCTCATTTTCTTATTTTTTAATAGGTTGAATACTAAAACCAAAGCGTTTCTTATTGTAGTTTACGCGATATTGCTTGAGGGCCTCGGCATCGCCACTCCAACTGTCGATACCACCCACACCGGCATGCTCGGAGTCGATATAGACATGGGTGAACTTACTCTTCTCCAGCTGTTCGGAGTGACGTTGATCTTTCTCATCACCATCATCGAGCATCTCGATATCGTAATGCAGGGCAGAGGCATAGAAGGGTCGGCGACAAGAGATACGTAACCCGTTGCCGTTAGCATCGGTCTGTTTCCACCAGCGCATATCACTCTTTGTTCCTGTCTCCTGCGGACGGATATAAGGATAGAACTGCTCGTCGGCGGTCTGGCAGTAGACACCGATACGCTGCGACTCCTTACGGTCGATATAGTTTTCTATCGGACCGCGACCGTAGAACTCACTCTTATCCATGTCGTATGGCATCTGGATATCCACACCGTAGCGGAACATATTGGGGATGTCAGCACCTGATGTGGGTTCCATCGTCTGATGCAGCACGATCTGACCGTTGCTCTTGATGATATAGTTCATCGTAAGCGTAGCTTGTACTTCCGGCATTTCGAAGATAGCATCCACAGTTACCTGATTCTCTTTTAGCTTGTTCTTACTCTTCACAGCCTTCAGATCTTTCAGTGCCAAGGTGGGATTCCTCCATACCTTGTACTTTGTGTGGATCTTGGCACCCATATCATTATCGGTTACGGCATGCCAGAAATTGGGTTTGATAGTGCCGCCCTCACCGAGGATGGATACACCATTAGCCACATAACGGGTCATCAGTCCTGACTGCAGATTGAAGTTGATGGCTACATTCTTGTTGGAAACGGTTACGACACCCTTCTTCTTGTCTTTCTTAATCTTGAAGGTTGCAGTGGCATCATACTCATCATCGTGGTTGTTCAGGTACTTACCCATCACAAACTGACGGTATGCCACCAACTGATTAGCTTTCATCAGAGGCTCTGCCTTCTTCAGACGGAAGTCGATGTTCAACTGCAGTTCCTTGTCGATATACTCTTCTTTATCCAACTGTACCGGCAGTGTGAATACCTCTTTCTGTTGCGGAGCTATATTCAGGTCGTTATAAGTACCTGTCTGCACCTGCTCGCCTTCTACCAACAGGGTCCACACCATCTTCACGTTCTTCAGATCCTTGAAGAAGTTCTCGTTGCGTACGGATATCTTTCCGTTCTTCACATCCACATCCTCGGCCCAGATATTCTGGTAGAAATAGCCCACCTCGTACATATGCGGGTTAGGCACACGGTCAGGACTGATCAGTCCGTTGCAGTTGAAGTTCTGATCTCCCTTCTCATCGTAATTGTTATAATCGCCGGCATAGGTGTAGATCTTACGTCCCTGTGCGTCCTTGCCATGCAAAGCCTGGTCTACGTAATCCCAGATAAATCCACCTTGGAACTTAGGATATTTACGTACCAGATCCCAATACTCCTTGAAGCCGCCACACGAGTTACCCATAGCATGACTGTACTCGCACTGGATCAACGGTTTTGTCTTCGTGGGGTCTTTCGCATAGCGCTCGCACCATTCCTGTGAGGCATACATCGGACACATGATCTCTGTGTTGTCACCGCCTTGCGCCCGCTCCCAGTGGATAGGTCTGTCGGCATCAACGGTCTTGATCCATTTGAAGACCTCTGTGAAGTTTGGTCCGTCGACCGTCTCATTACCCATACTCCAGATAATCACGCTGGGGTGATTGAAATTCACCCTGAGGTTATGCTGGTTACGCTCCATAATCTGCTTGGCGAAGAGTGGTGTCTTGGAGATGGCGTCGTCGTGATAGCCGAAGCCATGACTCTCTTGGTTAGCCTCGGCACAGAGGTAGATGCCGTATTCGTCACACAACTCATACCATATGGGATCGTCGGGATAGTGACAGGTACGTACGGCATTGATATTAAACTGCTTCATGATCTTGATATCCTGGATCATCCGTTCACGACTGACCACATAACCACCATCAGGATCCATCTCATGACGGTCTACACCTTTTATATAAATAGGCTGTCCGTTCACCAGCAGTTGGGCATTCTTGATCTCTACCTTACGGAAACCGATCTTCTGACAGATCACCTCGGTAGGCTCGGCTGCCACCTGCGTGATGGTCTTACGCCCTTTCTTGGTTGTCTTCACGGCATACACGGAGGCAACAAGGCGATACAGATATGGTGTCTCTGCTGTCCATCGCTTACAGTCGGGTAGGGTAGCCTTGAAGGATTTCACACCGTTCTCTTCAGACTCCTGAATGCCGGTCATCGTCATCTCCTTGCCTTGGGCATCCAACAACTGGTATTTTATGACGGTGTTAGCCGTTGCGGGAACCTTGATGTCGAGCGTTCCGTCTTTATAATTGTTGGTCAGACTCTGCTTGATCTGCAGGTCATCCACGTGCACATCCTTATTCCGCGCATACAGATAACTGTCGCGGGCCACACCACTGAGGCGCCAGAAGTCCTGATCCTCGCAGTAGCTGCCGTCACTCCAGCGGAACACCTGGAAGGCAAAGAGGTTTTCGCCGCTATGCAGATACGACGTGACATCAAACTCTGCGGCCATCTTACTGTCTTCCGCATAACCCACGAACTGTCCGTTCACCCACAGATAGATATTAGAGGTGACACTGCCGAAGTGGGCGATGATCTGCTTCCCATCCCAATTGTTAGGGATCTTGACGATCTTGCGGTAACTGCCCACGTGGTTGTCTTTCACTGGCACATAGGGCGGGTTGTTCTTGAAATGTCCTTTCCATGCAAAACCGATATTCACATAGATAGGGTCGCCGAAGCCGTTTACTTCCCAGATGGCCGGGATCTTCATCGTGCCCCAATCCTTGTCGTTATAGTCGGTCTTGTAGAAATCGGTGGGACGCTGGTCGGCGTTCTCCACCCATTTGAAGTTCCAGTTGCCATGCAGGGAGAGGAAATTCTCAGAGGCATTCATGTCCCCTTTGAGTGCTTTCTCCTTATTCTCATAGGCAAAGAACGAGGCATGCGGGGCAAAACGGTTGATCTCGTTCACCTGCATGTCTTGCCACTCAGTAAACTGCTGTGCCTTTGCTTGGATGGCGAGGGCACAGACTATCATCAGGAAATAAAGTTTTCTTTTCATATTACGGTTCGTTATTTATTGTGCCATGCGGTAAATACACTCCATTGCCTTGGTATCCAACTTCTCCAGGGTACCGATGGTCATCTTTCCACCTCTGCTGCATTTGTCAACCAATTCCTCAATCTCCTTGTCTGTCAGTTCACGACCGATCAGTTCGCGCATATTCGTAGGCATGCCGATCGTCTTGTAGAAGGTTTCCATAGCCTGGATGCCACGCTCGGCCGTTCCTTCAGGATCGGTAAAGTCGTTGGTGATACCCATCACATTGACGGCGAACTGCACGAAGCGGGATACGTGGTTCTTCATCACATAACGTGCCCAACTGGGCCAGATGGCTGCCAAACCTGCACCATGGGTGACACCGAACATACCACTGAGCTCATGCTCCAACTTATGCGAGGCGAAGTCTTTCTCCATACCGCACTCCATCAGGTTGTTGTGTGACAGACTGCCTGCCCACATGATCTGTGCACGATGACGGTAGTTCTCAGGCTCTTTCATCACCACGAGGGCACTGTCTTTGACGGTGCGCAACAAGGCTTCTGCCAGTGCATCGGTGAGATTCATATCCTGATGCTTGCAGAAATAGCGCTCCATGGTGTGCATCATGATATCGGTGGCACCTGCTGCCGTCTGGTAAGGAGGTAAGGTAAAGGTGCGGACAGGGTTCATGATGGCAAACTTACAGCGACACAGGTCACTGTTACAACCACGCTTGAGCATGCCTTCATCCTTGGTGATGACACAACTGTCGCTCATCTCACTGCCGGCAGCGGGGATCGTCAGCACTGTTCCGATGGGCAGACAGGCAGCGGGAACACCTTTGCCATCCCAAAAATCCCATACATCACCCTCGTAAGGTACACCATAGCCAATGGCTTTGGAAGAGTCGATCACACTGCCGCCACCGACAGCTAAGATAAAGTCGACACCTTCTTTCCTACAGAGGTCGATACCCTCACGTACCTTGGAGAGCAGTGGATTGGGAATCACACCACCTAACTCTACGTAGGGGATGCCGGCCTCTTGCAGTAAACCGAAGACCTTATCCAACAAACCCGACTTACGGGCACTGCTGCCACCATAGTGTACCAGCACCTTCGTGCCACCATATTTCTTGATCAGTTGGGCCACTTGTTCTTCGGATTGCTTACCGAAAACCACCTGCGTGGGTGAATAGAAATTAAAATCTTTCATATGTTATATTTTTAGTAATTTACATAGTTTGTGGAAAACAGCTACAAATATACGAATAATTATTGAATAACTAATATTCCCTGACTACTTTTCTTCCTTCCATCCATGCCAGCATGTTCAAGACAAGGTAATTCCAATTCTGGAAACCTTTGTTGATGATGGGCTCTCCTGTGTCTGGATTGTAGTATTCGTGCAGGGCTCCTTCTTTCTTGAGGTCTTCACCAAAAAGAAGAATGGTCTTCTCAGCCAACTGTCGCGCCTCTTTCTTAAAGCCATAATCACACAGTCCGCGGAATACCATGTAATTGGAGATTCCCCATATCGGTCCTTGCCAGTTGGAAGGGTTGTGGGTAGCGCGCATATTGTACATCTTCTCCAACTTAGATAGCGTCCGTACACCATAGGGAGCACAGAAGGTACGCTCGTCCATCAGGTTCTCTCTTACCATACGCTGTGCCTGCTCAGGAGTAGCGATACCAGCCCATAGAGCCATAAAGCCTGACCAGCATCCTAATCGTTGGATCAAACAAGGATAGTCACGGGGAGCGCCCTCATGAAGGATCATCTGTGTGCCGAAGATGGTCTGTGGCTGTCCTTGATAGGGTAACAGATTGAGGTCCACACTGTAATACATGCCGTCTTTCTCATCCCAACAGTATTCACGGATACTATGCAGGAGGGAGTCGGCCATTGCCATGTACTGATCCTTTTGCTTTGTAAGAGAGAGTTGCTCAGACAGGAAGGCCATGGCTCTCAACTCTTTATACATAAGACAGTTGAGATAGATACTGGCAGAACTACCTTTTGGTCGGAAAAAGGTAGAGGGATCATTGTCCACACCTATCGCTAAGTCGTCTTGCCAATAGTACAATCCGGTGGCAAGATGACGATGGTGGTCATGGTAGTTTTTGATGAAGGCTTCCATACGCGGGAAATAACTGCGTAACCATTCCGCGTTCCGATTCCCTGAGGTGGCGTGCTCCATACTTTGCTTTACGAGGAAGGCGGCATGCTGTGCCAGACAGGGCTTGTGCATATTGGTGCTGTAGATGTCCTTCGGCTTGATGATGTCAGGATTCGTTTTCCCGTCGATGACCATGGGCATATAACCATCCTCTGGAGAGGTATATGCCAGATAGTTCAACACACATCCTTGTTCATACTCACAAGCTTCCTGAAGGTCATTCTCTGTCCCTATGTCTTCAAGAATCTGACGTAATGCCACGTCAGAGAGCCATGAGTCCCAATCCCACAGAACGTTGTCGTAAGACTTACTGCCTGGTGTTATGTATGGATAGATGAGTGCGTTGCCTGATGGCTTTCGGAACATCTGCTTGTAGTCGGCATAGACATGTTGTTTGATGAGTTGCTGATATTCTTTGACTGTCTTTCCTCCCTTGGCATGCGTTATACAGACGATGAAGAGGCCTGCAGACAGTAAAAGTGCTTTTTTCACGATCTTCTTCATGACAATCCTTTTTGTATCGAGTGCAAATATAATAATTTTTTATAAAAGTTTTGTGTCGTATCCAAAAATGTTTATCTTTGCCCTCGTTATATACCACAGGAATACTTATTAATTATTTAAAGATTCAGACTATGGAACAAAAACAAAACAGCAAGATTAGAGAGGCCAGCATCATAGCTGCTGGAATCGTCGTAGGTATGCTGGCTCTGGGACTGACCCTGAAGGCCGGTATCGATCATTTTACGGAGAAAGACCGTAAGGTGACAGTGAAGGGATTGGCAGAACAAGAGGTGGAGGCCGACAAGGTGACATGGCCCATCCAGACAAAAGAGATAGGTAATGACCTGCCGCAGTTGTATAATAAAATCAACAAGACAACGGCAACCATCAAGCAGTTCCTCACCAAGAACGGCATCAAGAACGAGGAGATCAGCGTGAATGCTCCTACTGTCGTCGACCTGAATGCCGAGCGATATGGTGACAACAACCGTGGCTACCGCTATAATATCACCTCCACGATCACCGTCTCCTCACGTAACGTGCAACAGGTGCGTAAACTCATTGCCCGTCAGGGAGAACTGTTGCAAGAGGGTATCGCTATCGTTGATGGTGGTTATGATGCCCCTGCCACCCGTTATGAGTATGTCTCCTTCAAGGAGATGAAACCCAAGATGATGACCGAGGCCATCGAGAATGCGGAGCAGACCGCCCGTCAGTTTGCGGAGAACTCGCATTCTAAGATCAACAAGATCATCACGGCCGATCAAGGACAATTCTCTATCGAGAATCGTGATGAGAACACGCCGTACATCAAGAAGGTGCGCGTGGTAACCACCGTTACCTACTCATTGAAGAACTGATACCAGACTAATCGGGTACCAATTAGTCGAGTATTTGGTATTAAAAGTCAACTAATCGAGTAC
>CADBSW010000087.1 GCA_902797505.1 uncultured Prevotellaceae bacterium
CGTGAACCGGGCTTCAAGGTATTCCAGTTTCCTCGTACTGCCATTCCCCGTATCGACGGGGAGTTCTCCGACTGGGATATTGTGCCCGACAGTTATAGCGTGGGCATCGACGAGATGTGGGACGATACAGAAAAACATAAGGGTGTCGATCGCCAGACACTTGACGTGAAGGTGAAAGTAGGGTGGGTGAAAGGTCTCAACCGGCTCTATTTTCTCTATGAAGCCTATGATGATTACTGGGACTTCAACCAGCTCAGCCTGCGTAATGACACCTACGAGGTGGTGGTCGATGCCGATCTCTCAGGAGGTCCGCATACCGACGAGTTCCGTTTGAACCCTGCAGTGAAGAGTCGTATCGATGCTTTCTTCGAGTTTCAGAATATCCATGCGCAGAACTATCATATCATGACACCACCCACCGAAGGAAAATCATGGACGATGGTGTGGGGACCACAACAATGGCTGAAATATTTGCCTTACGCCAACTATGCCTACGACTACCACTTCAGCCACGGACAAAGCGGCCGTCTTAGAATGGAGTTTTATATCACCCCCTTTGACTATGCAAGTCCTGAAGGACCGGAGAAGTCGGTGGAGAGCCGCCTCTATGAGAATAAGAAGATCGGTCTCTGCTGGGCGGTCATCGACTATGACGGCGGGAAAAGTAACAATGGATTCTGGAATCTCTCAAAGCATCATCAGATGTATGGCAATGCCTCGATGCAACGACTGTTCACCCTGATGCCCTTGGAGAAACAGTTCCGAAAACCCGTTGAATGCGACTGGACCTTTTCCGTTGTCCCCAACACACGAACAGTCAGTTTCAGAGACTGTAGCTATGGGAATATCACTTCCTGGCATTGGGATTTCGGTGACGGAACCACCTCGACGGAACAAAACCCCATTCATACCTATAGTCGGGATTTCTCTCATTATGTAGTGACACTCAGCGTGGAAGGTCCTGAGGGTAAGGCACGCCAATGTAAAGTGTGGGAGGTCTGTGTACGTGATTTACAGAAACCATCACATACTGCATACGATTAGAGAAAAAGTAAGGATATAATAGACGGCATATTATGACCATAAAAAAAGGAATTAGAACAAATCTAATTCCTTTTTTAGTACACCCGCAGGGGTTCGAACCCTGGACACCCTGATTAAGAGTCAGGTGCTCTACCAACTGAGCTACGGGTGCAACTTCTCAAATGCGGATGCAAAGGTACGTACTTTTATTTGAACGGCCAAATTTTTCTGGTGTTTTTTTTAGAAAAAAATGCTTTTCATGAATTTTAGGGTTGATAATCAGCGCTGCAGTCATGCGCAAACTGCTATATAACTGTTTGTTTTTCAACACAGAGGGTCAGAGAAACAGCGTTTTATATATCCTCTGTTACTCTTTCCCTCTGTGTGAAGTAAATTGTTGATAGGGTAGGACTCTTTGGGTTAGCTATAGTCTGTACAGGCTGGTGACCAGACTTTGATGGTTGTTGCATTTGATGGCGCATCCCATTCCGATGAAGCGTTTCATGAGTGACATGTCAAAACCATAGATGGCATTTTCGGGGTGATCGATGAGATGCTCCTTCATCAGACGGGAGAATCTCATGATCTTTCCTTTCTGCGGTTTGATGGTGACACGCTCCAGGTAACTGCCATACTGGTATTCCTCTTCGATGAGGTCGTCTTGTACACACTGGCACATAAAACGGTGGTAACTCTCATAGGAGGAGAACAGACGATAGAAAGGGACGGTGGGCAGTCGCTGCCTGATCTTCTTGATAATCTCGTCCTGCCGCTGATTCCAGTAGTTGTTGATCATGATAAACAGCAGTTTTTTACATACTCTGTTGTCAGTCGGCAAATCATCTAAGTTGAAGTGGGCTCTTTCCTTTCTGCTTATTGTCGTACTTCTCAGTTTGTTTGCTTCTTCACGTAGAAGAAAATAAAGATCTTCAATGCAATTCATAGTCAATTAAGTTTTTGTTATTTTGAATAATGTATGCTGCAAAGTTAAATAATTATTTTTATAGCTAATAGTTTTCGGTTGATTATTTTGCTAAATAAAATGTGTTTTTCTTGATAATAAAAATCGGGAATAGGTCTGTATGAAGTAGTCCTGCTCCCGAAAGGATTGATTCTTGTAGATCTTCTATTTGTTGCCTTCGACTTTATTCCGGTCGCCGAAGGGTAGTTCGTCGCCCTCACCGGAATCTCCCCCAGTGGTCGTAAATCCTTTACCGCCATTGCCGATGGTTGTGTCACCTTCGAAGAATCCGATAAGGAAGGAGTCATACTGTTGTATGGCTGCAGAGAGGGCCTCATTGATAGCATCCTCCTTGTCTTGTGTGTTATTATTAAACAGTGGACGGAAATCGCCGTGGTTGATACGCCCGGCGCCATAGATACCCTTTACTATAGAAGGCACGTCGCCTGCCTTGTCGGGGGTGTATTCGTACATCTGAGCGGCATCGGTATCCCAATTGCTGTAGGTATAGTCGCCCGACTTGGCGGTAAGGCTTGTAGGTACCTGCTCTTGACGACTGCTTGCCTGGTAGGCGTCATACTCTGTTGGGTTGCTGCTACTATAGGGACGGTAAGTATATTCCCCTTTGAAGATATTGCCATAGGCCTTGATGGATCCGCCCGTTTCACCAGAGAAAGTGCCATTGCCGCCTCCTGCAACGTCACTGCCTTGAAGGGAGATGAGCATGGGGTATTTACAATCGCGGAAATAGTTGTTCTCCACGAACACATTGGCCCCGTAGGTCACTCCAACGCCATACTTGCTGTTACCATCAAAGTAGTTATTGTAAACATGCACGCTCATCGTACGGATGCGAGGATGGCGTGAGTCGGAGTGGTCGAACCAGTTGTGGTGGTAGGTAATCCAGTTAGGTCCACTCTCGCTCTTCATACCGCAGAGGGAAGACTTGCCACTGTCCCAGAAGTGGTTGTAAGAGAAGGTGCAGTATTGTGAGTTTGACTTCACGTCGATAGAGCCGTCACCCTTTACCTGATCCTTATCAGAACCTTTTTGTCCATAGAAGATATCGATATGATGTATCCAACAATGGCTGTTCTTGGTGTCCAGCGAGATTCCGTCGTCCATGAACCACATCATACCGAGGTTGCGTATCTCCACGCTCTCGGCATTACGTATGAGGATACCGAAGCCGTGCAGGGTGGCATCGTCACCGATTCCCTCGATAGTGATGTTCATAGGAACCGATACCTTTCCTTTTATCTGCAGTCCTTCCGCCGAACTGCCGATGGAGTCGAGGTCATCCTTAGATACCTTACCGATGATGCGGAAGCATAGTGGAGTGCTGTCGCGCCCTTTTTCGTAGGCGCTGATAATATGTTGCAATCCTGTACAGGTGGTGATATTGGTCTCTTTACTGCCTGTCTTGACGGTGGTGGTGATGGTCTTGGCGGTGTTGGCAGTGACGTAGAACACTTTCGCATTGCTCTTCAGGGTGCCGTCGTCGTTATAGGCTCCGATACCGTTGGTGTAGTTGAAGTGTGCAAAACCACCGTGGTCGTGTGCCTTTACCTTCAGGTCGGAAGTAATGGCAGCTGCCTCTTCCTTCTCCGTTCCGTAGATAACAGGCACAACCTTCATCTGATAAGTACCTTCCTTGAGTCCTGGCATGTCGGCCCTGCCATAACTGCCGTAGTTACGGACAAGTTGATAGTCGAGCTGACGATAGTCGCTGTCGTTCTCACCTTTTATATATACATGATAGTTGGAAGCTCCTGCAAAGGGTGCCCATTTCACGTAGGCGGTCTCCAGCCAGCCACCTGCCTCGTTGATCGTCACACGGTTGGATTGATTCTTGATGAAAGAGATAGCGCTGACATTACCATCATATGTCGTATTATTACCATTGGAGGGCACCACTGTGATCTTACTACCGTCGATGTCTACTTGTCTGAGATCCGATGTGCTATAACTGTTGACTGCCCCTCCCTTGAGAGTAATATTCATTTTGTTTTGCGCGTATCCAATGAATGTGGCAAAGAGCATGATGGTTATGATCTTCTTCTTCATTTTATGATCGTTTGATGAATTTGATAATTTGCTTTCCGGTCTTGATGAGATAGATACCTCTCTTGAATGATGTGATATCGATGGTGGTGATATCGGTTTTTGCTATGGTTTGAACTAATTTCTTGCCAGTGGTATCATACAGCCAAATGGTATGACCGGCTGTGACACCCCTGATCTCGAGTCTTCCATCGAGTGGTTGACTTACGATGAAAGCCTGCAACTCACGGATATCGGTAGTGCTGTTCAGTATGATGCTGACGTCGGCCATGTCGGCGCTTTGTGTGGTGTTGTCCTCAAAGCGCATGATGATATTATCACCGCTGAACGTCAGTTGTATGATGGTCTTCTCTATCCTCTGACCGTTAATAGTTACTTCCTGACCATTGTCTGCCCATAGGGTCAGCGTCATACTGATCATGAAAGTTAATAAAAATGTCCTCATTCTTTTTACCCTAAATTCTACACCCTACATCCTACACTCTACACGATTATGGTCGTGTGGCTCGGAAACTCTCCATATTCTCATAGCGGCGGGCCATGAGGCGTCGGTAGATATTACGCATCCACAGTTTACGGCCTGCGATAAAGGCTATGCCGATGAGGAGCATGATCAGGTAGGTCATCGTCTCACTCATGAAACTGCCGAAGACGAAGAGGAGGATGACTGGTCCGAACATCGCACCCATCTCGGCACCCACAGCAAACCAGTTGCTCTCTACATTACCCTTGCTAACCATCTTCGAGTTAAGTGGTGTCGTCTGCTTGTTCCAAACAGCCATCTGCATGAAGATACAGTAAACAGGACCAATGCTGAAGCAAAGCATGGCTACCACGGCTAACAACGAATACTTGCCCATGATGACGGTAGGAATCATGATGATGAAAGGCAGGATATTCATGGCCGAGTAGAAGAAATACTTGGCATGGAGCAGTTGCAGGATATTCTCCTTGTGGGTCATCAGCAAATCGATATAGTTACCCTCAGCACCCAGTCCGCTGCACAATGACCGGGCTCCCATAAGGATAAAGACATATACGATCCAGAACTTATTGGAGAACGAGTCGCTGTAAAGATCTGTGAAGGCGATGATCAGACTCAGTATCACGGTGAAGATGACAGAGAAGATAAACGAGTTGCGGATGTTCTTATTGCGCATAATGCTCTTCACCTCCAGTTTGATATATTCGCCAATGATGCCGAATCGGTCGAGCTGGTGAATCTCAGTGACATTCTTCATGGCAGTATCTTTAGCCATGGTGGTATCCATCATGGTATAGTGATACTGTACTTTCCTGTTGATGAGGAAAAAGATATAGAGCAGCAGGAGCGCTCCTAAGAATGCTAGGATATTTCCCTGTGCAAACGCCTCACCCAGTGGGGCGTAGATATTGAACATCTTATCGAAATCACCCGTGATGATCCAGGGCAGGAACATCGAGCCATAGATCAGTATGGGGGCTATCCACCACAAAATATTCCGAAGGATCAGGGTGCGCCACAGCATATAGTTCTGACTGTTGATGATTACCAACAGTTGGAAGCCTATCACGAAACCGATGCACGACCAGAATCCATAGGAGAAGAGCACAGACATGATGACATAAGGCACGGTGATGAAGAGCCATAGCAGGTTGTTGGTATTCATCATGGCCGAGAGGATAAAGCTCTCCACGCAGGCATAGCGCGGGAGGTTGAGCAGGAGGTAGGGCTTCACCAACTGTGCGGGTGTCTGCTGCGCTAAAAAACGTATCAGAAAGTCGGCTGTCATGATGAAAGGCAGGAGTCCGAAGAAGAACTCTGCCCTGGTGCTGAACGACTGTTCGTTGGCTATCAATGACATCATGATAGCGATGAAAACCAGGTATATCAGCATAAAGGCCGAGAAAAAGTAGATAACGTACTTGGCCGTCTTGTTCTGCTCGTAGGCTACACTTCTCTTCTCTGCCAGTTTGACGTGCTTACGCAGTGTCTTGTAAATCTCAAGTCTCTTCATGGGCAATACTATCGTAGATCGATCACCTCAGCCTGCGGATATTTCTTCGCATTGAAGCGGAAGGTATCGTTGCCGAGGTTTTTCTTCTGGAAATTCTTCACTTTGATGGTGCTCCATCCCTTCGCGTTGCGTATCTTGATCTCCGTAGGCTGATAGTTACGGTTGATGGTGATATACATCTCCTTGATCTCTCGCTTTTGATTCTGGGCCTTCAGATGCACACGGTAGTTGGTGGCAATCTTCTGACTGCTCATGTTAAATCCGTTCTTGTAGAGATTGATGAAGGCATAGGGGTTGAGCGACTGCTGTTGCTCAGCCGTAGGCTCACTGACATTCACCTCGTCGGCTTGTCTGTTATACGCCCACTGTGTCTTGCCGTCATACCAGATGATGAGCTGTGGGGTTTGAGCCATGAACTTATTCCCTTTGATGGATATCGTGCCAGAGACCTCACCGTACTTTCCACTCATGGTGAATGATGCCGTGGCGCCACCCTTGTAACCTACCACGGCGGCAGCCTTGTCGAGAATCTGTTTTGCCTGACTGTTATTTTGTGCTCCCAGTGTGATACAGGTGAGCATCAACAGACTGATTAAATATATCTTTTTCATCTTTTCCTTTTTTATTATATGACACATTTCCTTCACGGAGGTTTAAAGAGAATGCAACTGTCGCAGTTTGCTCTCCAATGAAGCGATATCTGCGATGAGCACGTCTCGTGGCTTGCTTCCCTGAGCCTCACCCACGATACCAGCCTTCTCGAGCTGATCCATCAGTCGACCGGCCCTGTTGTAGCCGATGGACAGTTTTCTTTGTATCATACTTGTTGATCCCACCTGTGAGGTGACGATAATCTGAGCAGCCTCGTCGAACATCGGATCGAGATTTGAAATATCGACGTTTCCTCCGCCACCATTGCCGTTTTCTTCTGAAGGAGGCTCAGGCAGTTCGAATGGTTCCAGCGGACCGGGCTGATGCTCAATATATTCGTTGATGCGCTCAATCTCTGGTGTATCGATAAAGGCACACTGTACACGGATGGGTTCTCCACCATTGCAATAGAGCATATCACCACGACCGATAAGTTGGTTGGCACCTGTCTGGTCGAGGATAGTCATAGAGTCGATGCGGGCACCCACACGGAAGGCGATTCGTCCTGGGAAGTTAGCTTTGATATTACCGGTGATGATCTTGGTCGTAGGTCGCTGTGTGGCGATGACCATGTGTATACCCACGGCACGTGCCAACTGGGCGATACGTGCAATAGGTTGCTCGATCTCTTTTCCGGCAGTCATGATCAGGTCACCAAACTCATCGATGATCACCACGATATATGGCATGTATTCATGTCCGTCGGTGTATCTTAACTTATGCTCAACGTACTTCTTGTTGTATTCCTTGATATTACGTACTCCGGCCATTTTCAGCAGGTCGTAGCGGTGATCCATCAGTTTGCAGAGAGAGTTGAGTGTTCGGATCACTTTGGTAACATCAGTAATGATAGCCTCCTCATTACCGGTATCGTCGGGTATCTGCGCCATGAAATGGTTCACGATAGGCGTATAGACACTGAACTCCACCTTCTTCGGGTCGATGAGCACGAGCTTCAGCTCGTTGGGGTGTTTCTTATACAGCAGTGAGGTGATGATCGCATTGAGGCCGACAGATTTACCTTGTCCGGTGGCACCAGCCACGAGCAGGTGCGGCATCTTTGCCAAGTCTACCATGAATGCCTCATTGGTAATGGTCTTTCCTAAGGCCAGGGGCAGCTCCATCGTGCTATTCTTGAATTTCACCGTATCGAGGATACTTCTCATAGAGACGATCTGTGGGTTGGTGTTTGGCACCTCTATACCGATGGTTCCCTTGCCGGGTATCGGAGCGATGATACGTATGCCGAGAGCAGAAAGACTCAGGGCGATATCATCCTCGAGGTTACGGATCTTGGAGATACGGACACCCTCTGCCGGTGTTATCTCATAGAGCGTGACGGTAGGACCCACGGTGGCATGGATAGACTTGATCTCCACACCGAAGTTACGCAGCACCTCGATGATGCGGTTGGCATTGGCTTGCTGCTCGGCATTATCCACGACCAGACGCTCGTTCTTATTACCTCCGAGGAGATCGAGGGTGGGGTACTTATATTTTGTCCACGGCTCCTTCGGGTTGATGGGGGTACTCAGATCTACCTCCGTATTTACCCGTTTGGCATCGGCATTCTCTTCTTCTTTGCCAGCCTGTACGTCCAGAGGAATGATATCATCTTTGATTTCCTCAGGGGTATCGCTGACAGTAAGAGGCTTCACCTCTTCGACTATCACCTCTTTCTCTTGCTTGCTCTTCACCTCATCGGGAGTGAGATCAATGATATTTGGCTCTTCTTCCTCCTCGTCACCGGCCACGGTGATAAGCGGTCCGTCGCTCTCTTCCTGTTCGTTGGCAGCAGATTTCTTCTCATTATTGGTAATGACGAACTTCACCTTCTTCAGATAGCGTGAAGGATTCAGCAGGTTGCGTATCACCGTGATGGTCTCAGAACTGATATAGGTAAGGAAAAGGATAGCTACCAAGAGAAGTACGGCACTAAGTCCTGGCGCTCCAATCACATTCTCCAACCACTGACTGATGAACTGTCCGTGGTCACCGCCAGGATTGTATACCTGATCGCCCGTAAGGGGAGTAAGGAACTTTGCAAAGACAACAGAGCACCAAATCATGATGATAGCCAGACTGAGGAACCATTTCCAGAGGTTGAAATGCTGGAAGGCACGCATCAGTTTTACACCCAACAAACCGACGAGCAAGGGGATGATAAACGCTGCCCATCCGAAACAACGGGCAATAAAGAAATGCGAGAGTAGGGCACCTAATGATCCGCATGAGTTTTGGAACTCTTTCTTACTGTTGAGCCACTCATCGGGTCGCAGATCAAGCACCAGACTCTGATCGGCTTGTCCGGTGGTGAGGTAAGAGATAAAGGCAATCACCAGATAGACGGCAATGATGAAGAGAATCACGCCGAAGAGGAAATTGAACAAGTCGTTTTCGAAAATATTTTTTATGCCAAGCGCTTCTTTAAAAGAAGTACTTTTCTGTTTCTGTTTCTTTTTTACCATTGTATATATTGCTATTTATCTGCAAAAGTAATTGTATTTTATTAGAAAAGGGCAATTAATTGCTTTTTTTTTTCTAATTTTGCAAATTGTTAGATGAAAATGGGAAAAATTATTTATAGTAAATATGATAAGTCGAGGATCAGCAGTTTGCCAATAGCTGCCTTCGATGGCCGTATTATCGTGATTATCACAGCCGGTGAGGCAGAGCGTGCAGTGGATTACCTGCTGTCGCAACCCTTGTTGGGCGTTGATACGGAGACACGTCCCTCGTTTCGCAAGGGTGTCACCCATAAGGTAGCGCTGTTGCAGGTGGCCACGGAGACGCACTGTTTCCTTTTCCGGTTGAACCTTATCGGTATGTGTAAGGCCATCATCCGTCTGCTTGAGGATACCACCGTTCCAAAAGTGGGATTGTCATGGCATGACGATATCCTCTCACTGAAGCGCAGGGGAAATTTCAATCCTGGTCTTTTCATCGATATACAGAATTTAGTAGGAAAGGTTGGAGTGGAAGATCTGAGTCTACAGAAACTCTATGCCAACCTGTTCAGGATGAGGATCAAGAAGCGTGAGCAACTGAGCAACTGGGAGAATGATGTGCTGACCGACCAGCAGAAACTCTATGCCGCTACCGATGCCTGGGCATGTATACGGTTATATAAGGAGTTGCTGCGACTGTTGGAGACGAAGGATTATGAACTGAAAATCGTGAATTATGACATACAAGAAAATATATCTCAAGAAAGGTAAGGAGGAGAGTCTGAAGCGATTCCACCCGTGGGTGTTCTCTGGGGCCATCCATCATGCTGATCCTGGCATTACAGAGGGTGAAGTAGTACAGGTGATAACGGCCAACAATACCTTTATTGCCGTGGGGCATTTTCAGATAGGATCTATTGCGGTGAGAGTGCTCTCGTTTCGTGACGTAGAGATCGACGGTCGTTTCTGGCATGACCGTTTGTTGTCGGCCTTCCAGATGCGGCAACGTATCGGCATCGCTGACAATGCCTCCAACAATACCTATCGACTGGTGCACGGTGAGGGTGACAACCTACCGGGATTGGTGATCGATTGCTATGGTAAGACGGCTGTGATGCAAGCACATAGCGTGGGTATGCATGTAGCGCGAATGACCATTGCCCAACAGTTGATGGAGGTTATGGACCATCGTATAGAGCATGTCTACTATAAGAGTGAGACCACCTTACCGTATAAAGCAGATTTAGGACAAGAGGACGGGTTTATCATCGGTGGTAGCAGTGATAATACCGCGATGGAGAACGGACTGACCTTTCATGTTGACTGGTTGAAAGGGCAGAAGACAGGATTCTTCGTAGACCAGCGTGAGAACCGTCGGTTATTGGAGCAATATGCTCAAGGAAAGAAGGTTCTCAATATGTTCTGTTACACGGGAGGCTTCTCTTTCTATGCGATGAGAGGTGGTGCCAAATTGGTTCATTCCGTTGACAGCAGTGCCAAGGCCATCGAACTGACCAATACCAATGTGGAGTTGAACTTCCCGGGCGATGAGCGTCATCAGGCATTCTGTGACGATGCGTTTAAGTTCTTGGATAAGGCAGGTAGCAGCTATGATCTGATTATCTTGGATCCACCGGCTTTCGCCAAACACCGTGGTGCGCTGCATAATGCTCTCAAGGGTTATACGCGATTGAATATGAAAGCACTCGAGAAGATACAGAAGGGTGGTATCCTATTCACCTTCAGTTGTTCTCAGGTAGTGACTAAGGATAACTTCCGTAATGCTGTCTTTACAGCTGCCGCCATGGCTGGTAGGAAGGTGCGTATCCTGCATCAGTTGCATCAGCCTGCTGATCATCCTATTAATATCTATCATCCTGAAGGAGAGTACCTGAAGGGATTGGTGTTGTACGTGGAGTAGATAAGGGTTCTTTTATTCGTTTTATGGAGGATGCGAAGATCATAAAGAAGATAGAGGAGCGTGTCAGGGATTTCGTTGAAAGACACGGACTGATGCACCCAGACAGGCGTTATCTCGTGGCTTTAAGTGGAGGTGCGGATAGTGTCTCTTTAATGTTGATACTCAGTAGGTTAGGTTATCATGTTGAAGCTGTTCATTGTAACTTCAACCTGCGACGTGGAGAAGCCGAAAGAGACGAACAGTTCTGTGTGTCACTCTGTGAACGAAAGCAAGTTCCTCTGCATAGAGTGCATTTCGAAACCCGTCAATATGCTGCTTTGCATCATATCAGTGTGGAGATGGCAGCCCGCGATCTGCGATATAGTTATTTCGCTCAGTTGATGAAAGATATCCATGCTGACGGTATCTGTGTCGGGCATCATCGTGACGACTCGGTAGAAACACTTCTGATGAATCTTATCCGGGGAACAGGACTGCAGGGACTGAGAGGTATAGCCCCTTTGAATGGTGATATTATCCGTCCGTTGCTCTGCATCTCGCGTAGTGAGATAGAGGAATACCTCCATGCCCTTGGTGAAGCATTTGTCACCGACAGCAGTAATCTGGTTGCCAACGTCGTCAGGAATAAGATACGGTTGGAGGTGCTGCCGACGATGCAACGCATTAATCCGTCGGCAGGGGAGAGTATCTCCAAAACAGCTGTTCGCATCAGTGAAGCCTTCAAGGTGTTTGAGTCAGCCATGACTGTCTCTGTAAAAGATGTATTAGGAGGTGAGCATATCGATAAAAGGGGTTGTGTGATACCCGTCAGTCGTTTGCAAGAACAGGTATCTCCCGAATACACCTTATTTTATATACTTCGAAATTATCATTTCAACTCGGCACAGGTGGAGGATATCTACCGAAACATCACTACCGACAGCGGAGCTGTCTTCCACAGTAGTACTCATCAGTTGTTGGTAGATCGAAATCAACTTATCGTGGAACCGATTGTCAAGGAGGAGCAACAGACCACCTTCCGTATTCCCGAGGAAGGAACCTACGTTATTGGTGACGGACAGAGAGTGAAGGTAGAGCGTTTGTCGGTAGATGATCATTTCCTGATTAGCAAGGAGCGCCGGTGTGTCAATATGGATGCGTCTGCAGTACATTTCCCGTTGATATTACGGAAAGTACAGACCGGCGACCGTTTCCGTCCTTTCGGCATGAAAGGCTCTCAACTGGTGAGTGACTATATGACGAACAGGAAATTCTCTCTTTTTGAAAAAAGTCGTCAGTGGGTGCTTACGGATCATGACAACCATATTATGTGGCTTGTCAACGAGCGTCCTGATGATCGCTTTAAGGTGACCCCTGCTACAAAAGAAGTGATTCGTGTTACTTATCTGGAGCAGGTGTAAAATCAGTATGTAATCTCAAAAGAGTTGATCGTGAAGAACAATAAGGAATGTAATGTCTATCGACAAGAACTGCGGGTGAAGATCCTCCAGATCTCGATACAATTGTTTAAGCGTCGTGGCATCAAGGATGTCAAGATGGATGATATCGCTGCTGCCTTGGGGATATCCAAGCGAACACTCTACGAGATATACGAGAACAAGGAGCAGTTGGTCTACGAGGGTGTAAAGCATGATAAGGAGGAACGTGAACGTGCTTTCCTTGAATTCGCCCGTAAAGCAGATAACGAGATGGAGATTGTAGCCGAAGCCATTCGACTAAACCTTCAGGATCTGTCCCAGATAAATCCCATCTTCTTCGTTGACATGAACAAATATGAGGATGTCGTGAATTACTTGGTCGACAAGCGTGAGCGACAGTGGGATAAGACGATGGAATTTATGAAGAGTGGGGTAGAACATGGGTATTTCCTACCATATATCGACTACAATATGGTCTTCAGAATCTCTAATGAGTCGTTGATGTCTGTGATGAACCAACGGTATTACGAGCAGTATACACTGGAAGAGATTTTCCGTAATTACGTTATCGTTTTCCTGCGTGGCGTAGCCACCGAGAAAGGCATCCGCCTGATGGATCACTATCTGGAAAGGTTATCAGAATAGGGTTATATCCTGGTAACCTGCTTGACACCTTTTACCGTACGCAGTTTCTTGATTAACGATTGCAGTCGTGATGTATCTTCCACGTTGATAATCAGATTACCAGAGAAGAGTCCGTCATGACTGTCGATATTGATCGAGCGCATCATGATCTTCTCCTCCTTTGAGATAATGCTGGTAATATTGTTGACAATACCGATATCATCGTTGCCAATAATATGTAAGGTGGTGGAATACTGTGAATTACCTTTCCCACTCCATTGCGCTTTTACGATGCGGTAACCATAGCGCCGACGAAGTTCCGGAGCATTTGGACAGTCGTAACGGTGAATCTTAATACCGCCATTGATGGTGGTGAAACCGAAGACCCTGTCACCATAGATAGGATGGCAACATTTAGCCAACTGGAAGTCAACACCAGTAAGGTTCTTGTCGATAATCAGCACATCATCATTCTGTGCGGCTATCTCCTCGATAGGATTCTCATAGACAAAATCCTCTGCTTTCTGAGTAGGGGTATTGGTAGCCGTGACACCACCTTTCTCTTGTTGCTGCAAGTCAATATATCTGTCGATGACTTCACTGGCATCAAGGGTGCCGTCGGCTAACTGCTTATAGAAATCACGTGTCTCCTTAAAGCCCATCTTCTTAATGAGATGGTTCATCACTGTTTCCTCCAATTCCGTCTTACGGTTCTTCAACCGTCGCTCAAGCATCTCCTTGGCAAAGAGCGCGTCCTTAACCTGTGTTTCTTTGAGCGCCTGACGGATCTTTGCTTTTGCACGACTGGTCTTAACGATCCTTAGCCATTCCTGTCGGGGCTTCTGTGTAGAAGAGGTGAGAATCTCCACCTGATCACCACTCTGCAACTGATGACGGAACGTAACAATCTTATTGTTGATGCGGGCACCTGTGCAGGCATTACCTACCTTGGAATGGATATGATAGGCGAAATCGAGGACGGTGGCACCCTTGGGGAATTTGATGAGATCGCCTTTAGGGGTGAAGACATATACTTCATCCTCATACAGATCCATCTTAAACTCATCCATCACCGCATTGCCATCACCGGCCTCCAAGGCAGAACGGATACTGCTGAGCCACTCATCCATGCCTCCTTCTCCGCTCTTTACACCTTTATACCGCCAGTGGGCAGCCAATCCGCGTTCTGCCACCTCATCCATACGCTCGGTACGGATCTGCACCTCAACCCATTTGTTTTCCGGACCAAGAACGGTTATATGCAGACTCTCGTATCCATTCGATTTGGGAACGGTGAGCCAGTCGCGTAATCGCTTAGGATTGCCTTGGTACATATTGGTGATAATGGCAAAAACCTGCCAGCACTGGGCATGCTCTTTCATTCGGAGCTTTTTCAAGTCGGCTTGCCGCATACTCTCATCGGAGTCGAGGATGATACGGATGGCAAAGAGATCGTAGATTCCTTCGAACCCACATTTCTGTTTTTTCATCTTTTGCCAGATGCTGTGGATGCTCTTCGTACGACCTTTCATGTGGAAATGCAGACCGGCCTCTTTCAGCTTCTCATCGATAGGGCCGATAAACTTCTCTATATAGGCATCACGACTCTTTTTGGTAGCATTCAGCTTTTCCTTGATCATATAGTAAGCATCGTGCTCCAGATATTTCAAGGAGAGATCCTCCAACTCACTCTTCAACTTATACAAACCCAGTTTGTGGGCAAGAGGCGCATAGAGGTAATTGGCCTCCTGACTCACCTGTATCTTTGCCTCTTCCTGTTCGGTATCCCTGATCTGCCGCATCAGGTTTACACGATTGGCAATCATGATAAGGATCACACGCATGTCCTCGGCAAAAGAGAGTAACAGATTCCTGAAATTCTCACTCTCTATGACAGGATTCTTAGTGTATAACTCCTGAATACGTACCAAACCATGAAGGATCGTGCATACTGATTGTCCATAATCCTTTTTGATCTGCTCAAGGGTTTTCAGGCCATGGAATACACTGGAGTATAGTAGGATGGCACATACGCCATCACGTTTCAATCCTTCTTCCTCGATAGCGATGAAAGCGGTCTGCAGACTCGTCACTATAGGATTCAGGCCAAAGACATCACGGGGAATAATACCGCTCTCGAGCGACATCTTGATATGAGCACGCAACTTCTGCTCATCACCTTCCTTGAGATGAGGAGTCAAGAGTTGTGACAGTTGTTCAAACAGATCCCATATCTGTGTGATTTCTGATTCTGTAAAAACCATTTCGTTTTCCATCGCTCTGCGGATATATTGCTAATTTGAGTGCAAAGATACAATTTTTTCAGCTAATCATTTTTATATTTCAGAAAAACTACCTATATTTGGGGAGAATTTTCGAAAATCATTAAAATTTACCATTTATGTTATCACAGCAAGATCTTAAACAAATAGCCCAGAAGGGTATCACAGAAGAACAAATCAAAATCCAGCTTGAAGAATTTAAGACTGGTTTTCCCTTTCTGAAGATTGAAGCCGCTGCAGGTATAGGGCAGGGTATTATCCGTTTGGATGAGGATGCTCGCAAATCTTATGTTAACGATTGGAATACTTACAAGAAGGAAGGCCATAAGATTGTGAAGTTCGTTCCTGCTTCAGGAGCAGCCAGTCGTATGTTTAAGGATATGTTCGCATTCCTTGATGCTCCTTATGATGTGCCGACGACACCTTTTGAGAAGCAGTATTTCGACAACATAGAGAAGTTTGCTTTCTACGATGCGCTCAACGCCAAGTGTGTGGAGAATTGTGGCAAAGACATCAAGACACTGATAGGTGAGAATAACTACAAGGCTGTGGTGGCCAATATGTTGAAGAAAGAAGGACTGAACTACGGTCAGCTGCCCAAGGGTATGCTGTTGTTCCATCGTTATGAAGACGGATCACGCACACCGATGGAGGAGCATCTCGTAGAGGGTGCGCTCTATGCAGCCAGCAATGGCGAGGCTAACGTACACTTCACAGTATCACATGAGCATATCGAGTTCTTTGAGAATAAGGTAAAAGAGAAGGTGGATGGCTTTGCAAAGAAGTATGATATTAACTACAATATCTCTTTCTCTGAGCAGAAACCAAGTACCGATACCGTAGCTGCCAATCCCGACAATACATTGTTCCGCAATGAAGATGGGTCGATGCTCTTCCGTCCGGGTGGACATGGTGCTTTGATACAGAACCTGAATGATATCGATGCAGACGTTATCTTTATCAAGAATATCGACAATGTAGTGCCAGACCGTATCAAGGCAGATACCGTTGAGTATAAGCAGGTAATCGCCGGTGTGCTGATCGACTTACAGAAGAAGGCCTTTGAATATCTCGAGGTGCTCGAATCTGGTATTTACAACCATCGTAAACTGGAAGAGATTATACGTTTTGTTCAGCAGGATCTGTGCTGCAGAAAGGCAGATATCAAAGATCTGGAGGATGCAGAGTTGGTTATCTACTTGCGTAATAAGTTGAATCGCCCGATGCGTGTATGTGGTGTGGTAAAGAATGTCGGAGAGCCGGGTGGCGGTCCGTTCCTTACCTACAATCAGGATGGCACAGTAAGTCTGCAGATCTTGGAGAGCAGTCAGATAGACAAGTCGAATGAGGAATATATGAAGATGTTTACCGAGGGAACCCATTTCAACCCTGTTGATCTGGTATGTGCTGTGAAGGATTATAAGGGTCAGCCGTTCGATTTGCCAAAGTATGTTGATAAGACCACCGGTTTCATCTCTTCAAAGAGCAAGAACGGTAAGGAACTGAAGGCCCTTGAGTTGCCCGGTCTGTGGAATGGTGCCATGAGTGATTGGAATACCGTATTTGTAGAGGTTCCTCTGTCAACATTCAACCCGGTGAAGACCGTTAATGATTTGTTACGTGAGCAACATCAATAATTTATAAATAAGGTGTATATGAAAATTAAGTTATTTGTAGCTGTCTCATTGATTGGTATATGTGTGCTGTTGAGCTCTTGCTCAACTAAGCGTCATGCTATCAGTCAGTTGGAGAAGTTCTCTTATGAATTGCGCGATAACAGTGCCTATTATAACTATCAGGACTGGCAACTAGCAGCTGATCAGTTCCTGAGGATTCGTCAGAATATCAGTCGTTATGACTATACCGTTGAGGAGCGCCGTTATATAGGTGAACTCGAAGGGAATTGTGCCGGTTATATGGCCGACGGTTTGAAGACGAAGGTAAACAGTATAGGTGCTGAGCTCAAGGGTATCCTTGAGGGTATCGTGAGGAGTGTTACCGGTAAATAGTCAATACTATATGCTATGTAAAATAAAATGGGGGATCGAAAGTCCCCCATTTTATTTTGTATTCATCATTATTTTAGTATTCATCATCATCAGCCACATCCACATCGTCAAGACTCAGATCCTCTGCGCTGGTCTCAATCGTGGTGCGATAACTCTCTTCGGTGAGCTTCTCCTCATCATAGAGATCGTCCTCATCATCAGGATCATTGTAGTGGTCTTCTACCTCTACGTCTGCATCTTCATCAATAGGCTCTTCACTGTCATCAGGTATGTCGAATCGGCTACGAACTCGCTCTACTATAGGTTTCTCCTTAGCAAAGATAGCCTCTACCCACGAACCTTTGGCAATCTCTAACACCTCAAAGCCGTCATTCACCTTCTTCTCGTACATGCCACCAGGGTTGTGCAGACGGTCTTTCGGAAGGGTGGTCGTGCAGATATCGAAAGCACTCTGGATAATATCCTGAATACTCTGTGACAAGCTTTCCCAACCACCACCGAAGTTACGGTCGAGCACCTCGATCAATTTGGCAGCTGAGATATGACGGATATTCTCATAGGTAAGGTCGGTGACTCTCGAGATGGGATGTTTCTTTATGGCCCACTTCACCTTCGTGGCCTCGTCAACCTTCAGTAATCCGATCTTATAACCACGGTTCTCATATTTCTTGATCACCTCAGGCTTGTCTATCTTTACCTCCTCAGCATCATAGGCGCTGTGGATAATGTCCATGTAATGACGCATATTGTCTTTCAGGTCGGCATCTTTCTCTGCAGCTTCCCACATACGGAAGATGTCATTCTCCTGAGTGTCCCAGATATTACTCTTATTCAAGGTCTTCAATGTGAGCGCCTTTATGTTTGTCTCTTTCATCGCTATATCTTATTTTAATTTGTTAATGGTCAACGTATTGCCGTCAGACTGCAATCGCTGACAGTCTATTTTTGTTCCTTTATTTTGCAAAGATAAGAGATAAAATCTTATTTCCAAGTTTTTCTTTGCTTTTTTTTAATTCTAACATTATTTTTTCGTTATCTATCTAAGAATATGAATAAATATCGTTAACTTTGCAGGCGTATGGCACAACCATTAGCTGAAAGGATGAGACCGAGGTCTCTCAACGACTACATTGGTCAGAGGCACTTGGTGGGAGAGGGCGCAGTTCTGAGGAAGATGATAGATACGGGGCGCGTCTCTTCATTTATCATGTGGGGCCCTCCAGGTGTCGGAAAAACTACTTTGGCGCAGATTATCGCCAACCAGTTGGAGATTCCTTTCTATACCTTGAGTGCCGTAACGAGTGGCGTGAAGGATGTGCGTGATGTTATCGAGAAGGCCAAGAATGGCCGGTTCTTTAATAACAACAGTCCGATACTCTTTATCGATGAGATCCACCGTTTCAGCAAGAGTCAGCAGGACTCTCTCTTGGGAGCTGTCGAGAAGGGTGTAGTCACACTCATCGGTGCTACCACCGAGAACCCCTCCTTTGAGGTCATCCGCCCTTTGTTGTCACGCTGTCAGTTGTATGTGCTGAAACCGTTGGAGAAAGACGACCTGCTATGGTTGCTCGATCATGCCATCCTTCAGGACGTAGAACTGCAGAAAAAGAAGATCGTATTGAAGGAAACAGATGCGATGCTCCGTTATAGTGGTGGTGATGCACGTAAATTACTGAATATCCTCGAGCTAGTCACCGACACCACGGATGATGAGGTGGTCATTACCGATGACATGGTGGTGAAGCAGTTGCAGCAGAATCCTTTGGCATACGATAAAGACGGTGAGATGCACTATGATATCATCTCTGCCTTCATCAAGAGTATTCGTGGATCAGACCCCGACGCAGCACTCTACTGGATGGCTCGTATGATTGAGGGTGGGGAAGATCCTGAGTTTATTGCTCGCCGCTTGATTATCAGTGCTACAGAAGATATTGGATTAGCCAATCCTAATGCTCTGCTTCTGGCCAATGCCACCTTCGATGCCGTGATGAAGATCGGATGGCCCGAAGGCAGGATTCCATTGGCTATGTGTGCCGTCTATCTTGCTACCAGTCCGAAGAGCAATTCCGCTTATATGGGTATTGCTGAGGCTCTGAGCACTGTGAAGGCAACAGGAAATCTGCCTGTTCCCCTCCATCTGCGTAATGCTCCTACCAAGCTAATGGCTGATTTGGGGTATTCCGATGGTTATAAATATGCGCATGACTACCCAGGTAATTTTGTTGAACAGCAGTTCTTGCCCGACGCCCTGAAGGATCATCGTATGTGGCATGCCCAGCATACTCCTTCAGAGGAGAAACTCTACCAACGAATGCTACAATGTTGGGGTGACCGCTTTAAGGAGTGATTTTTATAAAAGGTAAAAAGATTTTGTTTTGGAGACACTTATTTTAATTATTGAGTTTTTAGGAACGTTCGCCGCTGCTATCTCGGGCACCCGTCTGGCCGCAGCGAAACGCTTTGATTGGTTTGGCGGCTATGTCGTGGGCTTGGCCACTGCTATTGGAGGCGGCACTCTTCGTGATGTGATGATCGACCAGACTCCTTTCTGGATGACCAAGAGTATATATATAATATGTACGGGATTGGCCTTATTGGTAGTGATTGTTTTCAAGAAGTACTTAGTACGACTGAATAACACATGGTTTATCTTCGACACCTTTGGTTTGGCCTTCTTCACGGTGGCAGGTATTCATAAGACGCTCATGGCCGGTTTTCCCTTCTGGGTGGCTATCATCATGGGATGTATCACAGGTGCTGCAGGAGGTATTATCCGCGATGTGCTTATCAACGAGGTTCCTTTGATTTTCCGTAAGGAGATCTATGCGCTGTGTAGTATTGTCGGTGGTGTTGCGTACAAACTACTGGTGATGATGGGTTATGCGGAGGAGGTGGCATCGATATCCTGTTTCGTCCTCGTTGTCCTTGTTCGTGTACTGGCGGTGAAGTATAAGATCTCTTTGCCACATCTGAAAGTAGAGAACACGTAATGATAAATTAATGTTTTTGTTTTTACTTTTCCAAAACTTTTTTGTAGTTTTGCATTTTGAAAATACTCATTTGGTTATAATGGAGTCAAAAAACTAAAAGAAGTGAACGATGAGCGTGCCCCTCACGATATTGCAGAAGGAGTTTGGAGAGTTTTTCAAGAAAAACTATTCCAAATTATATTACTGCTCTCTTGATATCGTGGAGGATGAAGAATGGGCACGGGATATCGTGGGTGAGGTTTTCAGCAAGGCATGGAGCCAGTATGAGGCGCTTCGCGAAAAAGATTTCGATTCTTACTTGTATATCTCTGTGAGAAACCGCAGTATAGATCATGTGAGACGCCAACAGGCTATGGTTGGCTATCATCAGATATTCTTGGATATCGAGCAGGAATGGTATGAAGAACACTCACAGGAACGAGAAGAGGAGATACAATATATGCTGCAGGTGATAGATGAGTTGCCTCAGCGTCAGAGGTATATTTTCAACCGTTGTCAGATTGATGGTAAACGCTACGCAGAGGTAGGGAAAGAATTGCAGTTAAGTGAGTCATCCATCCATAAGTATATGGTGAAATCATTTGCTTTTATTCGTGAAAAGTTTAAAAAACGTAAAAGTGAATGACCGATTCGTATAATCATTCGTTTTTAATAAAAATGTAAAAAGATATTATTACGGAGAAATGGAAGAGCAAAAGCATATCATCGACCTGGCAGCGATCCTCGATAATCCTTTGGATTATACCGAGGAAGAACTTCGTGATTTCTTTGCAGACGGAGAGCACCGTGAGGAATATATTGCTGTAAGACGAGCAAGACAGGCTGCCAGAAGGCTGATGTCTGCTACTCCCAATATAGAGAAGGAGTGGCAGCAGTTTTCTGATACTCATTTTGAACATGTACATCAGGAGACGATGGAGATATCCCATCCTTCTTCCAATCACACTTTGCGTTATCTGCTGGCTGCCATGGGTGGAGCGGCTGCCATGTTGGTGGCAGTGCTTCTGTTCACCAACCTATTAGATAAGAGTAATAATGATAATCTGCTCACGGTGATGGAGTATGATGACGGTCCGCAGCAGATCACGATGGTTGTTGATGGAAAACAAGAGCGGTCATTGCAATCCCTCGATTCTGTATCTTTCTATTCACCCCGGAATAAGATGACGGCTGAAGCCTCGATATCCAGTAAGAATAGTCAGGCGGCATCAGGTACCCGAACGCTGAAGACCCCTCGTGGTATGGACTTGAAAGTGATCCTCCCCGATGGATCGGAAGTGTGGCTCAACGCAGAGAGTTCTTTGGAGTTCCCTACCTCTTTTTCAAATAGCAGAAAAGTGATTCTCAATGGTGAAGCTTATTTCAAGGTGACTCGTGATGAGTCGAAACCTTTTATTGTCAGCACCGACAAGATGCATGTAAAAGTGCTTGGAACAGAATTTAATTTCCGCCATTATGATAGAGAGACTGCGCAAGTGTCACTGATTAAGGGAGCCGTAGAGATTCTTCATCCTGATAATACTCCTGCTGATATTATCCTGCATCCTGGACAAGGTGCCAACATGGGTAAAGATGGTGAGATAAAGGTCCATGAAGTAGATACCTATGCTGTCACCCAGTGGATCAGTGGTTTTTTCTATTTCCAGAATCAGAGTTTAGTAAATGTTCTGAGAGAGATAGGACGATGGTATAATGTGGGTGTTGTCTTTGAGAACCCTGAGTTGGCAAGAGAGAAGATACACTTCAGTGCCCTTCGTAAAGACACGCTGCAGCAAACAATTGACAACCTCAACCACTTAATGAATAACCACTTAAGCCTTGTAGGTAATAATATTGTGGTTAGATAAGGATTGCCGACTTTAGTCAGCAAGGTTGTTGACTTTAGTCAGCATACAGCAAAAGGCTATAAACGGATAGTATAAAGGTACCCTTTTCTATGAACAAAAGCTATCTTTCTAACAGACAGTGTCAAGGTATATGCAAATGTCAATTCAACTTTTCCGGTGTAAAAATCATTTACTGCAAATGAATTTTTCCCATTTTTAGGTAACCGATGTTTTTTTTCATTCGTTTTTAATCAGAAAGAAAGGTTCTAACCTAACAATAAACATTTATGGACAAACTTAATCATTTAACCAGATTCCTGAGTATGATAACCATCATGCTCATGATGTTCTGCTGGTCAACAGGTGCGAGTGCACAGTCGGCAACATCTAAACAAATTACTTGCAAATGCAAAGGAATTAAACTTTCGGACGCTTTACGCAACATTGAGCGTATGTCGGGTTATTATCGTGTTCAGTTTTCATATTCCGATGTTGAGGGAATGACAGCTGATGTGGATATTCATCGGCAAACTGCTCCCGACGCAGTGAAACAGCTGTTAAGAGGAAAACCCTTGGAGTCCAAAGTGCGTGGGCAATTTATTTATATAAATAAGGTAGGCAATGCCCAAAAGAAGGAGGTTGTAGATAATAATATGATGACCGGTCATGTGTATGACGAGAATAACAGTCCGATGAGCGGTGTCGTAATCAGGAACCAAACCAATAAAGCCAATGCCGTAACTGATAAGGATGGTCGTTTCTCATTGCGTTGTGAGAGTCCGAATGATCATATCACTCTTTCATTCATTGGAAAACGTACTATCGAGACCAATGCTCAGTTAGGTAAGGTAACCACTTTTGTTCTGGAGGACGATGAGTCGATGCTTGACGACGTGGTGGTGACTGGTTATCAGACCATCAAACGAACCAATGCTACAGGAGCCTTCGGCTTTGTAGATAGTAAGAAATTGAATCAGCAGATGCATAAAGACCTGCTTAGTTCTTTGGAAGGACAGGTAGCAGGTTTGCGTTTTGATATCAACCCTAATACAGGAGAGAGCAGTCCTATCCTGCGTGGTGTAGGCACTTTCTCTAACAATGTGGGTACTCAGCCCCTCATCGTTATTGATAACATACCTACCAGTATGACACTGGATGAGATTAATCCTTATGATGTAGAGTCTGTCACTGTTTTGAAAGATGCTGCTGCCAGCAGTATCTATGGAGCTTTGGCCGCTAATGGTGTTCTTGTGATAACAACAAAAGAAGGTAAGGAGAACGGTGTCCGCGTCAATGTGAATGCTGACTGGTTTATCAATACGAAGCCTAACTTTAAGAATATGCATTATGCTGAGACAGGGGATATCATTGATTTCCAGACAGAGATGTACAAGGCTGCAGTGGCAAAGGCAGGCGGTGAAGCCAACTATTTTACATCTACTAATTACTACAATCCTTTGTATCAGTTGTATCGTGATCAGTTCGATGGCGTCGTTACAGAGGCAGATGTGAATCAGACGCTTGCCGGTTGGCGTAAGAACAATTACTATGATCAGTTCCGTGATAACATGTGGCGTACGGAGCTTACACAGAAATATAATGTATCGCTGACATCACATACAGCCCGCAGCAATCAGTATGTGTCGTTTAACTACCAGCATGCTAAGAATCGCTTGATCAATGACAACAGTAACAGTTTTGGACTGTACTTCAAGTCTACCTTTAATCTGAAGAAATGGCTGACGTTAAATACCGGTATTGATGTGCGCCTGTCGAGGGCACAGTCACCAGAGAGTTCTTTCACACAGGAATCACTCGATCCTTATACTGCCATATGCGACACCTATGGCAATCCTATTTCTTTGCCTTACGGTCCTTTCGGTGGCTATGCTGGTTCTGCCGTGAATGGAACAGTGGTGCGCAATATGTCTGAGAATGCAGCTTTCAAGTCATTCTCATTCAGTCCAATGGATATTCTTGAAGAGAATATAGAGACAGCCCGTCGTGCACGTATTCGTCCATTCGTAAGTGCCGACTTCAAGTTCCTCAATATGTTCAAGTACTCTTTGCTCTATCAGTATGAGTGGGGTGACTATAAGAATGAGTTACTGAGCGATAAGAACAGTTATGTGATGCGCATGACCCACAACGCCCTTGTTGATGCCAATGGTGCGAGCCAGTTACCTGAAGGTGCACGTTATAATCAGTTTAACTCTTCTTCAAAACGTTATACTTTGCGTAATCAGTTGAGTTTTGACAAGACCATCAACAATGCTCATACCATTAACGCGGCAACAGGTTTGGAACTTCGCGAGAGTCATACTCCTGCATCGTTAGAAGAGCGTATATATGGTTTCAATCCACAGTCGCTGACAGGAAGCCGTATGGACTGGGAGACGATGGCTTCTACAGGAGTGGAAAGTCTGATGACCGGAAATACTGTTCGTCTGTCAAGTCCATCTGTAACAAAGATGGATGTGAAGCACCGTTATGCTTCTTATTATATTACGGCCAATTACTCTTATAACTATCGTTATAATGCCTCAGCCAGTATCCGTTGGGATGAAGCAGACCTCTTTGGTCTTGATACACGTGAGCAAAAGCATCCGCTATGGTCGGTAGGTGCGGGATGGACAATCTCTGAAGAATCATTCATTAAAAAAGCATCATCATGGCTCACCTATCTTAAGCTGCGTGCATCATATGGTATCAGTGGTAATGTGGACCAGTCGAGTACCACCTATTTCGTAGCCAAGTATAAGAAGATGAGTACGTCTCTGCAACCTCTTGGTCAGGGATTGTCATACTTAGACTACGATGGTGATGACTTGCCCAACCCCAAACTTCGTTGGGAGAAGACAGCCACCACGAACATCGGTTTGGATTTTCGTCTTTTCAATAACTTGATCCGTGGTAATATCGAATATTACAATCGTCATGGTAGCGACCTGCTGGTACGTCGTTTCATGGATTCTACTTTAGGAACAGACAGTCGAGTGGTGAACAACGGTGAGATACGAAACCGCGGTTTGGAATTCTCTATTACTGGTAATCTGATAGACACCAACGACTGGACATTCTCAGCTACGCTTACTCATGCTATAAATAATAATAAGGTGATAGCCGTTGATGAAGATCCCAGTTGGGTGGCTCAGAATTATATCACTTCACCTTCCAACTACTTTAAGAAGGGCACCAGCTTCAATACGCTGTGGGCTTACCGCTTAGGACGTGTAGTGAACGGTTATCCTGTGATCCTGGATGCCGAAGGAAATGAGATGGTGCAGTTTGATGCCAACGGCAATGTGAGCGACCTTACCCACGCCTCTACCCTCAAGGGTACTGATGCTCTGGTAAATATGGGTACTGTTACTCCTACTTATAACGGATCACTTGGATTGAACCTGCGCTATAAGAACTTTGAACTGAATGCGCTCTTTGTATATGCCGGTGGACACAAGCTGCGTCTTGATGTAGCTGATCTGTCAGAGAGTGGTTATACCATGCGAAGTACACATATCCTTGATCGTTGGACAGCTGCAAATACCGAGGGTGTTCGTGTATATCTTGATATGGATGAAGTGGGACGCCAGTATGCGAGCGACTTTGCTTCTTGGTGGAGATATTCTGATCAGCAAGTCAGAGATGCTGATTATCTGAAGTTACGTAGTATCAACCTGGCCTATAACATGCCACGTTCATTGTGCAAGCATCTGCGTTTAAACACCATGCGCCTCACTATGCAGGTTAATAACCTCTTCTACACCAGCAAGGTAGGTAATGATATCGATCCTGAATCGTATGGCTTGAGCTCAGGTTCACGTATCGTCAACCAACCGCGTATGTTCTCTGTTGGTCTTTCTGCAGGTTTCTAATTACATCCAATAAAAACAATATTCATCATTATGAAAAAGATATTATCCATCATATTTGCAATGGCAGCTCTGTCATTCACTGCCTGTGACGATTATATCGACCTTACGCCCAAGGGTGCCGTCACTGTCGATTCTGCCTATACCTATTATGAGTTGGTGCTTATGCCTAATCGTACTTATTGGCCCACTTGTTTTGCATTGCTGACAGATGATGCCTATTGCAAAGAGTCGAAGATCATAGGTTTTGAGAATACCACACTCGATGGTATCAACTACACTTTCAACGAGCAAGCCGACCGCACAGAGATAGGTCAGAATAATCTTTACGAGAATGCCTACAAGTATATCCTGCGTTATAATATCGTCATTGACAATATTATGAGTTCACCGGGTGATGAGCATATCAAACAGCTGGGTATGGCTGAGGCTCTTCTGCTACGTGCATGGGAACACTTTGTCGTGGTAAATACCTATGCCAAAGCCTATGATCCCTCTACGGCAGACACAGACGGTGGTATCGCTATCATGAAGAAATACGACCTGGAGGCAACACCGTTTAAATCAACAGTGGCAGATACCTACGACTTTATCCTGAGTGAGATCGATGCTGCCCTGCCTTATCTGCAGGAGACTCCCGATCTCGTGGGCCATCCTTCACTAGCTTACGGTTATGGCCTGAAAGCATTGGTGTGCCTTTTCCACCGCGACTGGCAACAGGCTAAGGAAGCAGCAGAGCAGTGCTTGAAACTGAATAGTGAACTGGTTGACTATACCACCATCAGCAAGGTGACCAGCAATACCAAATACCGCTATACGGCAGGTAATCCCGGCAACCCAGAGGTGCTCGACCCCACGACATCATCTGTGGGATTCACCGGCACACTGATGTATAACTATGGTCAGATCAGTAAGGAGTTGACCGATCTCTTTGATCAGACAAAAGATAAGCGTTATACGTTGTTCTTCCAGAAAAACTCTGGCACCGGAGCTTATGCTTATTACTTTGATGCTGGGGTAGGAGCCTCTACATGGTTGTCTGGAGCTACTCTTAATCGTTTCTACTATTCCACCGTTGGTCTGCGCACCGCCGAGATATACCTTATCCTTGCTGAATGCCAGGCCCGACTGGGTGATCTCTCAGGGGCTATGTCGACCCTCTCTACCTTGAGGAAGAACCGTATCGTGGGCTATGACCCGTCGACAGCCACAGCGAATAGTGCTAAAGAAGTAATGGATCAGATCATCACTGAGCGACGCAAAGAACTGCTGTTCGGATTCCATCGTTTCTGGGATCTTAAGCGATTGAATACCGAGCCCGAGTATGCCAAGACCATTACCCGTGTCTTCCCAGTGCTCACCACGACTGTTGCTCAGCAGACTTACACGCTGCGCCCCGACTCGCGACTGTATATCATCCCGTTCCCGAAATCAGCCCGTGAGCGTAATCCTAATCTGACATTAAATACAGATGAGTAATAATTATATGAAGAGTAGACTATTCACATTTGCCGTAATGCTGCTGGTGCTCTGTGGAGCAGTAGCAGCACCCCGGCATTTTTCTTCGATGGTGAGGGGTACAGCTACCGTTCACCAGAGCGACACAATTAAGAAACATCACCCAGAGAAAGGGTTAGAGAAGAGAGACGATGATAAAAAGGGTAAACCAGATAAATCAGGTACACCCAAGAAAGATGCCTACAAGGAACTGCTCAAGAAGGGCGGCTCCGTGCAGCAGGGCGTCTTTACCGTTCGCCATATCGATGGTAAGTGGTATTTCGAACTCCCTGAGAAGATGTTGAACCGCATGTTCCTTGTGGTCACCCGTTTTGTCAATGTCCCACAAGGATTTGCCAAACTGCCTGGTGAGGAGGTCAATCACAACGTGATCTATTTTGAGCGTCGTGACGACAAGACCCTCTTCATGCGCAACTACCTGAAGTCGCAGGTGGCCGACGAGAATGATCAGATGGCCCTGCTCGTGGAGCGCTCTACGGTGGACCCCATCCTCATGAAGTTTGATGTCATCGGCAAGGATTCCGTTTCGGGCGATCAGTTGGTGGATGTGACCAATCTGTTTATGCAGGAGAACTATATAAGTGGTTTCTCGCAGAGTGACAAGACCATCGTCGGCGTGACCAGTCTGGTGCAAGATCGCACCTTCATCGATACCATGAAGGTGTTCCCCACCAATGTAGAGGTCACCACGCTGCGTACCTATGGCGCATCCACAGGTGGCGGTGTGGGACGTACCGTCCGCTCGGTGGCAGCCCAGTCGGGTTTTATCACGCTGAGCCTGAACACCAGTATCGTACTGCTGCCTGAAAAACCTATGCAGCCGCGTTTGGAGGATGAGCGTGTGGGTTATTTCGTGAATCGCATCACCTCCTTCTCTGATGATGAGTCGTCTAAGCACTATGCCATTGCGCAGCGCTATCGTCTGGAGCCGAAAGACCCCAAGGCCTATGCTGCCGGCAAACTCACCGAGCCTAAGAAGCAAATCGTCTATTATATCGATCCTGCCACGCCCAAGAAGTGGGTGCCCTATCTGATGAAGGGTATCAACGACTGGAATGTAGCCTTCGAGGCTGCGGGCTTCAAAAATGCTATTGTGGCTAAAGAAGTTCCTGAGGGCAGTAATATCAGTCCTGATGATGCCCGCTACAGTTTCTTGCGCTACCTGCCTTCCGAGACCGAGAATGCCTATGGTCCCCGTATCGTCGATCCTCGTTCGGGTGAGATTATCGAAGCCCACGTATGCTGGTATCACAATGTGATGAACCTGGTTCGCAAGTGGTATATCACCCAATGCGGTCCACTCGACAAACGGGCACAGAAGATGCAGTTGGATGACAAACTCATGGGTGAGCTTATCCGCTTTGTCAGTTCTCATGAGGTGGGCCACACGTTAGGCTTGCGTCACAATATGCTCTCCAGCTCTTTCACCCCGGTGGAGAAGTTACGTGACAAGAAGTGGGTAGAGGCCCACGGACATACGTACAGTATCATGGACTATGCTCGCTTCAACTACGTGGCACAGCCCGAGGATCATATCTCTGAGAAAGGTTTGTTCCCCCGCATCAACGACTACGACAAGTGGGCCATTAAGTGGGGTTATCAGTATCGTCCTGAGTATAAGAATGCCTACAGTGAGCGTACGGCCTTGCGTAAGGAGGTTACGGAGATGCTCCGCAAGAATCCGCATGTAGCCTATCTCGGTGATGAGGGAAAGGGACAGGATCCGCGCAGTCAGACAGAGAGCTTGGGAGATAATAACATGAAGGCCAGCGACTACGGTGTAAAGAACCTGAAGCGCGTGGTAGCCAACCTTGAGCAGTGGACAGCCCAGCCCGATGGTCAGTACGACGACCTGCAGGAGATGCACAAGTCGGTCAGGGCTCAGTTCCAACGTTATTGCAATCATGTGCAACGCAATATCCTGGGTCGCCAAAAGAACACCATCCCTGGCATGAAGCCCTTTGAGTATACCCCTAAGCACCTGCAGAAGGAAGCTATCGACTGGCTCGGCCGCAATGTCTTCGAGGCTCCGCTATGGCTTTATCCGCAGAGTATTATTGATAAGGTAGGCACCGATGTAGACGATGAGAATATGAACCGTGCCCGCACCTGTCTGGCTTATCTGCTCAGTGCCAATCTCATAGCCAATCAGATCAAGGCTGGCGTCTATCCCATCGGTGAGTATCTTGATGATGTGTTGGCCGCCGCCTGGAAACCGTTAGGATCGGGCAGTGAGAAACAAGACGAGTACAGTCGTCAGCTGCATCGTGTATATGTCTCCATGTTGGGAACGGCTATTCTACCAAAAGCAAGTAGCGACAAGGGCACGTCCACTTCATCCATGAATGCCGCCGTTGCCAACACCGATGTCACGTTGTATGTGCTGGAGCATCTTGATAAGGTGGAGCAGAAAGTCAGTCAGTTGGCTGACCAAACTTCGGGCATCAGTCAGCGGCATTACAAGGATTTGTTGCTGAAGATCAAAAAGATAAAAGGAGAATACAATAAAATAGAGAAATGACAATTATATAAATATGACGATGAGAAATGTTTTGCTGTTAGCTTTCAGTCTGCTGATTGCTCATGAGATATTCGCTCAGGGCAACGATACCACTGGAGTATGGAAGGAGAAAGACCTCAACGAGGTGACGGTCGTCTCAAAGTCCACCACGCGTCGTATGGCTGGTGCCGTGAATGGAGCTGTGATCACACAGGATGAACTGTTCAAGGCCGCCTGCTGCAACCTCGGTGAGAGTTTTACCACCAACCCCTCTGTGGATGTCAACTACAGTGATGCCGCTACAGGTGCCAAGCAGATTAAACTCTTGGGCCTGTCGGGTACGTATGTACAGATGCTCACCGAGAACCTGCCTAATTTCCGTGTTGCCGCTGCTCCCTATTCGTTAGGTTATGTGCCAGGCCCCTGGATGAAGAGCATCCAGGTGTCAAAGGGTAGTGCCTCTGTGCGCAACGGCTATGAGTCGATCACCGGCCAGATCGATGTGGAGTATCTCAAGCCCGATGATGACGAGGGTGTCACCTTCAATCTCTATGGTAACACCATGAGTAAGCTCGAGGCCAATGCCGATGCCAACGTGCACGTAAAGGGTCCGCTGGCTACCGAGATACTGGCACATTTTGAGAACGACTGGGGGCATCACGACCGTAATAAGGATGGTTTCGTCGACATGCCCAGCGTGCGGCAATACAACCTGCAGAACCGTTGGCGCAGTGTGGGCGACCATTATATCTTCCATGCTGGTATCTCGCTGTTGAAGGAAGATCGTGAGGGTGGTCAGGCTGGCCATCATGTGCATACCGACAACCCCTACCTTATTAATATAGCCACCGACCGCTATGAGGCCTATATGAAGCATGCCTTCGTGCTCAACAAGGAACATGGCACCAACATCGCCCTGATGAGCAATGCCTCTATGCACGTGCAGGATGGCAGCTACGGCTATAAGGGTTATTATGTGAACCAGAAGAATGCCTATGCCCAACTGATGTTTGAGACTAATTTCACCAAGGAGCACAACCTTTCTGCCGGTCTGAGTCTGAATCACGACTACCTGCACCAGAATATCAAGGATACAGATCCTCGTATGTACGACAACATAGGAATACCTTATATTTACGTATACAATCCTATCTCCCATACCACGCTGATCCAGAAGGAGACCACCCCGGGTGCCTATGTGCAGTACACCTACAACAAAGACAACCGCTTGATCCTGATGGGAGGTGTACGTATCGACCATAGCGATATCTACGGAACCTTCGTCACCCCCCGCGTGCATGTCAAGTACATGCCCAGTGATCTGGTAAGCTTCCGCTTATCTGCAGGTAAAGGTTACCGTACTCCCTTTGCCTATGCAGAGAACAGCAACCTGTTGGCCAGCGGTAGAATCCTGACGGTAGATAACCAACTGCAGCAGGAAGAGGCTTGGAACTATGGTATCAGCATGGCGTGGCTCATACCTCTGTTTGGTAATACCCTGAAGTTGAATACCGACTATTACTACACCGACTTCAAACAGCAGGCCGTTGTCGACTATGAGATGAGTAATCATTTTATCTCTATTCATAATCTCAATGGCAAGAGCTATAGCCATACCTTCCAGATCGATGCCACCTATCCATTGTTCAAGGGCATGACCGTTACCGCAGCCTACCGTCTGAATGATGTGAAGTGCGCCTATGGACCAGACCATAAGACGATGACCAAACCTCTCAACAGCCGTTATAAGGGTTTGCTCACTGCTTCGTACAAGACTCCTCTGGGTCTGTGGCAGTTTGATGCTACGCTGCAACTCAATGGTGGTGGCCGTCTTCCCACACCTACACTCGATGGCAATGATCAGGCCCTGTGGCCCGAGCGCTTCCACTCTTATGAGCAACTCAGCGCGCAGGTTACCCGTTGGTTCCGCCATTTCTCCATCTATATCGGTGGTGAGAACCTGACAGGCTTCCGCCAGAAGAACCCCATTGTCAATGCTCATGATCCTTGGAGTAATCTCTTCGATGCCACCATGGTATGGGGACCGGTGCAGGGCGCTATGGGTTATATTGGCGTACGTATTAATTTTGGAAAACTATAATTGTTTAACTTATAATTATAAGAAAGATGAAAAAGAGTATGATGATGCTGACGATGCTCCTCGTAGCATGCGTCACTTTTGCAAAAGACATTAAGACTGTTGTTCTGACTACCATGCCGCAGATGCACTGTGAGAGTTGTGAGAACAAGATCAAGGGCAACCTGCGCTTTGAGAAAGGTATCAAGAGCGTGGAGACCAATATCGATGAGCAGGCAGTTACCGTTCAGTATGATGCCGATAAGACCAATGAAGAGAAGATCATGAAGGCTTTCGGTAAGTTCGGTTATCAGGCCAGCAAGAAAGAGGCAGCCAAGCAAGACTGCAAGCAGTGTGATAAGAAAGATGCCAAGCATTGCGAAAAAGAAGGCCAGTGCGGCAAGTGTGAGCAGGGCAAGCAGTGCGATAAGAAAGATGCCAAGCATTGCGAAAAAGAAGGCCAGTGTGGCAAGTGTGAGCAAGGCAAGCAGTGTGACAAGGCAGAAGGAAAGTGCTGCAAGGCTGAAGGCCAGTGTGAGAAAGCCGAAGGAAAATGTGGCAAATGCGAGCAAGGCCATGCCTGCGAGAAAGATGCTAAGCATTGCGAGAACAAATAAAATTCCTTCCGAATTTATGGTAAGGGCTTACTTTCATGTAAGCCCTTTTTTTATGTGTAGGGTGGGGGACAGTCCTACGTAGGTGTTCAGTCTACTCATTGTTCATTACTGGCTTGCCCCGTAATCTCCCCCTTATTACTCAATATTTCCGAAAACTTTCATTCTTTTTTGAAAAAAGTCGAGAAAAAGTTTGGTGGTTTCGAAAAAACACCCTACCTTTGCAATCGCTTTTAAGGAAGAGGCTCCCTAGCTCAACTGAATAGAGCATCTGACTACGGATCAGAAGGTTGTGGGTTTGAATCCCGCGGGAGTCACAAGATTAAGGAATAAACGAAGAAGGCTTGCTTTCATAAGTTTATTCCTTAATTCTTGTTAGGCTGGCTGGCGCCAGCCTACGGGATATTTAATTCCGCAGGGAGTCAGCCCGTGGCAGGGTGGGATCGACGCAGTCAATCCCGCACTAAGGGCTGAGAGTCACAAAGTTATCCTAGCGATATATAATCCCGCAATTGCACTTTCATTAGAGGTCTTCTCTTATGATACTTTTTATTCCTCACATCGCCTTTATTGATTACTGTTTCTGAATTCTCGAGAGAATTCAGGAGAATTAATGAGTAAATGATTCGAGAATACTGCTGATTTCTATAAGATAAAATGTAATACCCTTTTACAACTTGATGATGTATGATGACCTATTTCCTTCTTATCTTGATCCAGTGTCCCCATCTGAGACGTATTAAGAAGATGATACCACGGAAGGTCAGTTCTATTGCCATGGCTATCCATACACCGTGTAGGCCTAATGAAGGAGCAAGGGCGGCGGCCAATGTGATACGTACAGCCCACATCGAGAAGAGGTTCATCAGTGCCGGCTTCATCGTATCACCGGTGCCGAGGAATACGCCGTAAACAACAATAGAGGCTGCAAACATCGGTTCTGCCCATGCTTCAATACGCAGACATTCAGTACCTAATTGGCGAACGGCCTCTACCGGTGTCAAGATACTCATCATCCAGGGGGCTCCAAACCACATGATGATTCCCATGATGGTCATCACGATGATACCCACCATGGTGGTGAGCCATGCCAACCGATAGGTAAGCTTATATCTGCCGGCACCCACACTCTGTCCTACCAAAGTTGTTGCAGCCTCACTGATACCGTATCCTGGCATGTAACAAAGACTCTCGGCTGTGATACCGAAAGCATTGGCAGCAATGGCAACTGCTCCTAAAGGGGCCACGATAATTGTAGAAACAATTTGTGCAACATTCATTACCACCCTTTGTAAGAACATGGGGGCAGCGATATAGTAGGCATTACGGAGCACATCGCGGGTAGGGAGGAAAGGTCCTTTCTCTTTCCATATAGCCAGCTCCTTGCTCTTCGTGGCGGCATACCATAACATCCAGAAGGCAACGAGGGCCTCGGCTATACATGTGCCGATAGCAGCACCGGCAACACCCCATCCTGCACCGGGTATCCATAGTTGAATGCCAAGTATGTCAAGGGTACGTGAGGGGAAGATCAGCAGGAAGTTGAAAAGGATATCTAAGATGCACATCACCACATTGGCAATGCTTGGAGTCTTGATATCTCCGGCACATCTCAGCATACCACTTGCCAGCATGTCGATCATACCGAAGGGCAGACCGATGACGAAGATAAGGAAATAGATCGTAGCGTTATCTCGTATGGCTTCCTCTCCTCCTAACCAACCGGGAAGATGCCAGGCGATGGAGACACCGATAAGTGCCGTGATAATGCTGATAACAAGAGAAGCGGAAAGTGACTGCCGGAAGATATCGCGTGCACTCTTGAAGTCGTTTGCACCGATGCGGTGTGCCACTTGCACAGAGAATCCGGTCGTGGAACAGCCGATGACACTCCAGAATAGCCATAGGGTGGTGGATACCAAACCGATGCTGGCGCTGGCATTGGCACCCAGCGTTCCTGTCATCGCCGCATCAATATAGTTCATGAGGATATTCGACAGTTGTGCGATGATGGCCGGAATACTCAGTAAGGCAACCAATTGCAGTTGGTCGTTATTGCTCAGTTTTCCTCCTTCACGTATCCGGAGCAATAGTTCATCTTTCGTCATTTGTCGGTTGCCGTTGTCTCTAAAAAGTCTTTTAACAAAGATCCCACAGGTACTTATAAAAGTAATCTGTGGGATTCTTGATGAGGTGCCTAGCGGAGTCGAACCGCTCTATATGGTTTTGCAGACCACCACATAACCGCTTTGTTAAGGCACCATGTTATTTGTTGCGGGCACAAAGGTACTTCTTTTCTTCCGATTAACCAAATTTTTCTATTGTTTTTTATCGGGACAAGGCGTTTTTTTACCTCTGTATTGTTGTTTTAACTCTTTCAATGCACATCCCTCGCAGCCATAGCACGGATCGTTGGTATGACGTATGGCCAGATAGATGCGCCATGCGGCATAGCCAATAGCGGCGGCTAAGACTATTATTATAATAAGGTATTGTATCGTCATCTAAGAATAATTAATAGGGGACAGGACCTGTGCAGGACCTGTCCCCCGTATGAATAGTTATCGTTAAGAGAATAAAGCTCCAAGCTTAAAACTCTAAACCCTAAACTCTAAACCATTAAGCCTCTTCCTCAGCAGCCCAGTTCATCTGAGTCTGACGAACATAGCTCTGGTAGCGCAGCTTAGCCATACGCTGTGCCTCAGCGAACAGCTCCTCAGCCTCGTTAGGATAAGCCTTCTTCACTGACAGATAGCGAACCTCACCCATGAGGAAGTCGTGGAACTTCTCCCACTGTGGAGCCTTAGAGTCGAGTGAGAACGGATTCTTACCCTCTTCGATCAATGCTGGGTTGTAACGCCACAGGTGCCAGTAGCCGCATTCTACAGCCTTAGCTTCCTCAGCCTGGCTCTTACCCATACCGCCCTTAGCCTTCAGACCGTGGTTGATACATGGAGCGTAAGCAATGATGATAGATGGTCCGTGCCATGCCTCTGCCTCACGGATAGCCTTCAGACACTGGTTGTGGTCAGCACCCATAGCAATCTGTGCAACATATACATAACCATAGGTGGTAGCGATCATACCCAGATCCTTCTTGCGGATACGCTTACCCTGAGCAGCAAACTGTGCGATAGCACCCAGAGGAGTAGCCTTAGAAGCCTGACCACCGGTGTTAGAGTAAACCTCAGTATCGAGAACGAGGATGTTTACATCTTCACCAGAAGCGATCACGTGGTCGAGACCACCATAACCGATATCATAAGAAGCACCGTCACCACCGATGATCCACTGACTGCGCTTAACTAGATAGTGGTCGAGTGTCTGCAGTTCCTTGCAGATCTCACAACCCTTGGCAGCACATGCAGCAATTTCTGCACGCAACTTCGGAGCAATCTCCTTTGTCTTGTCTGCATCCTCGCTGTTAGCGATCCACTCCTCAGCAAGAGCCTTGTATTCAGGAGTTACATCACACTTCTCACAAGCTTCAGCGAGCAACTTAGCTACGCGCTCCTTCATCTTCTTGTTACCCATTACCATACCCATACCGAACTCGCAGAAGTCCTCGAACAGAGAGTTGTCGAAAGCAGGACCCTGACCCTTCTCGTTAGTGGTATATGGAGTAGATGGGATAGAAGCAGAGTAGATAGAAGAACAACCGGTAGCGTTAGCAATCAACTGACGATCACCGAACAACTGGCTGATGAGTTTCACATACGGTGTCTCACCGCAACCAGAGCAAGCGCCAGAGAACTCGAAGAGTGGCTGTGCGAACTGTGAGTTCTTCACGTTGCTGCGGATGTCAACGAGATCCTGCTTACTCTTCACCTCCTTAGTCAGGTATGTCCAGTTCTTAGCCTCCTGCTTCATATCCTCTGCATCAGGATTGAAGGCAACCATAGTAAGAGCCTTACCCAGTTTCGGGTTACCCGGACAGATGTCGGCACAGTTACCGCATCCCAGACAGTCGAGAACAGACGTCTCGATACGGAAGTGCATACCAGCCATGGCCTTAGGAGCCTTCATGGTGATAGTATCCTCTGCTGCTGCGAAGCCTGCCAACTCACTATCGTCGAGAACGAACGGACGGATAGCTGCGTGAGGACATACATAAGCACACTGGTTACACTGGATACAGTTCTCTTTGTTCCATACCGGCACGAATGCCTCTACACCACGCTTCTCGTAAGCGGCTGTACCAACGTTCCAAGAACCGTCAACGGTATTGTGCTTAACGAAGTCAGAAACCTTCAGCAGGTCACCAGCCTGAGCGTTGGTCGGACGAACCAGTTCCTTAACGAATGCAGGAGCATCATCCTCAACAACAGC
>CADBSW010000088.1 GCA_902797505.1 uncultured Prevotellaceae bacterium
ATGGAGTTCAGACGGGCATAATAATTCTCCGTCACCTCTATAGCGGTCTGTGTCTGGTTGGCGGTCTCAATGATACTGGGATCATAACGCCCTGACAGACGCTCAAACTCAATCTTTTCGGGAGCGTTCATCATATCGTATGATGATAGGTCAGGCACCGTCACGTTGAAGTTACCGGTGTAGCTCACCTGTAACTGTCCTGCCTTCGGCTTCACGGTCTCCACCACAACGACACCATTGGCAGCCTTCGAACCGTAGATAGCGGTAGAGGCAGCGTCCTTCAGGATGGTGATACTCTCGATACGGTTGATATCCAGGTCGTTGATGGCTTGCAGCGAACTCTCGAAACCATCGAGGATGAACAAAGGCTGGTTGGGGTCGGTGGCTAACTCATCACGCTGTCCGAGCATAGACGACTTACCACGGATCTCCATGTTTGGCAGACGGTTCGGGTCGCTACCAAACTGTGTATCATCGATAATAGCGAATGCCGGGTCGAGGGTCTTCAGTGACTGGAGCACGTTGCTGGTACCCATGTCCTTGAGTTCCTTGGCGGTATAGGTAGCGGCAGATCCGGTGAAGCTCTCCTTCTTACGGGTGAAGATACCGGTTACGACCACCTCTTCGAGCTGTGTGTCACTGCCCATCACCACATCGCGGTTTACGGGTGTTGTACCACCGGGTATCGTCACATACTGGGTTTTCATTCCCACGTAGGTCAGTTTGATGTCACAGGTCTCTGATGGAATCTTAAAGGTGTAGAATCCGTTGGCGTCGGTCACGGTACACACACGACTGTCGCCGATACAGATAGGTACACCCACGAGTACCTCACCGTTCTCATCCTTTACATAACCGCTGATCGTACGGTTGCGGTTGTCACTGAGTTTACGATAGATCGTAATGACACGTCCATCAATGTCAAAAGTACAGTTCAGAGGGTTGAGCACTCTTTCGAGCACACTCTTTACAGCCTCGTTGTTGGCAGTAACACCTACCCGGCGCAGGTTCTTCGACAGTTCACTACTGATCACGAAGTTGTAACCGGTCTGCTTTTTGATCTGCGAGAACATCTGTTCCACAGTAACATTCTGCAGCGAGAGTGTTACCCGATCACTCTTCACCTGAGTGGTCTCTGCCTTGGCGGTTGTGGGGAAGCTCAGTGGAGCCAGTCCCAGCAGTATCGCTAACGACAGCTGTAGCACACGTTTTCTTGATTTGCAATGTTGCATACTAACAGTTTTTTTGGTTAATAATATTTTAAAATGGAAAATTTAAAATGAAAAATGGATAATTAGTTATCGTTATCGTTAACGTTAACGTTTAATGATCATCCTGTTTCCCTTCACGCTCACATCCAGTCCCATGGCGGTGTTCAGTCCCTTCACGATGGGCTCCACACCTCCATAACGGTCAAACTCACCCGAGAAGGTAAGTCCCTGTAGGGTGCTGTCTTCATACACCACCTCCATGTTATACCATTTGCTGAGCACCTCCATGAGTTTGCTCAACGGCATGTCGTTGAAGACGAACGTACCGGTGTTCCATGCCACGTAAGGTGTCACATCGACATTCCTCAGGTTAATGCCGGTATTCTCACCGAAGGTAGCCTGTTCGCCGGGCACGATCATCCGCTCGGCCTGTCCTTCCGGTGTGACACCCACAGAACCCTTCACCAGCACCACCTCGGTACGATACCCGCCCTTGCCGTTGTTATCGTTATCGTTAACGTTATCGTTCTTTATCCTCGTATTCACGTTAAACTCCGTGCCGTACACCTTCACGTCACCATTAGGGGTATGCACCACGAAGGGACGGCTCTTATCCTTTGCCACCATAAAGTAGGCTTCACCGTCGAGCACCACGTCACGAGAATCACTGCCGAAACGCTCCGGGTGTATCAGCTTACTATTATAATTAAGGTGTACCAAGGTCTTGTCGTCCAGCTTCAACCAGAACTCCTTATCATGATAAGTGGTCACGCGGGTGGCAGCCAACAGCTCCTCCACCACATCATCACTCACCGTATAATCCTCCAACTCCTCTTTTATCTGAGCGATCTGCTCCTGCACAGAGGTTGCCTCGGTAGTATTCACGATCTTCTCGATCATAGCCACCTGCTTACCGCTCACCTCACTCTGGTGCATGGCTTGCTCTATCTCTTGCGAGATGACAGGTGGGGTTACCTTCTTGTAGTCGGTATACCACCAACCTGCAGCGCCCACCACGGCTACCAGGACCACGGCAGCGGCATAGCGCCATAGATGACGGAAGGTGCGATGCTTAGATACCGTCTTCACACCAGGATCCTCTATCTGTGTCTTTTCTACGAATTTCTCCCAGGCAAGTTCTGTATTGATAGATGCATAACGCTCATACTCCTCGGATGACAGGTCTTGCGCCAGCATCTTCTGATACCGCTCCTCGTGGGCAGCATCCTTCTGGCGCCATTCCTCCAGGCGGCGTTTCTCTTCATTGCTGATAATCCCTAATATCTGACGGACTACCAAAATATCATAATTATCGTGCATATTTCGAAATATTTTATCTTATAAGCACTTAATAATTAAAAAAGGGGGACAAGATTAATTGAAAATTGATAATTGATAATTGATAATGAAAAATTGATAATTGATAATGAAGAGTGTAGAGTGAAGAATTTAAAGTTTAGAGTTTAGTGTTTAGAGTTATAGTTATGATTAGCCCGTTAGGGCGACACAGTATAGGCGGGGTGCGTGAGCCCCCGTGGTTTAGAGTTATGATTAGCCCGTTAGGGCGACACAGTATAGGCGGGGTGCGTGAGCCCCCGTGGTTTAGGGTTATGATCAGCCCGAAGGGCGACACAGTATAGGCGGGGTGCGTTAGGGGGGACAGCCTCTTCTCTTCTCTCCTCATCCCGGGCTCCGACCCGGGATCTCCTGCGTGTTTATTCGGTGCAGATTGCTGATCAAATCCGCAATGAGGGGGCTTTTTTATTGGTTATTGGTTAATGTCTCAATGATCAACATCATCCAATAACTGCCCAACAACTGCCGTAATGTCTTCAGCGCCCGCTTCACCTGCGTCTTCACCGTCTCCACAGAGATATCCATCATCTGCGCAATCTCCTCATTCTTCTTGTTACTCAATCGCAACAAGAAAATCTCCCGCTGGCGGGGTGTCAACTGATCAATAGCCTGCAACAACATACGGTGCACCTCCTCCGCATCAAACACCTCGTCAGGCTCCGGATCATGACTGTTGTTCTCCAGGTGCTGCACGTACAACTGCTCCACCTCTTTATGGCGCAACACGTTGAAGGCCACATGGCGCACCGCCTTGTAAATATAGGTGGTGAAGGCCGCATACGAAGCGAAGACAACCTTCTTCTCCCACATACTCACAAAGACCGACTGAACAATATCCTCCGCACCTTCTTCCGAATCCACGATTTTATCCACATAGAGCACCAATGCTTTATAATACTCATCATAAAGCTGCTTATAGGCCCGTGCTGAATGACTATTTAACTCCTGGATAAAATCCTCTCTGCTCATACTCACATTTTACAAGGAGCAAAGATACAAAAAAATTACAATATCACATATTTTTTACTCCTTTTGTCACATTGTTTTGAAAAAAAACTTATATTTGCAACGATAATAGTGTAGAGTGTAAAGTGTAGAGTGTAGAGTGTAAAGTGTAGAGTGTAAAGTGTAGAGTGTAAAGTGTAGAGTTATGATTAGCCCGCCAAAGATAATCTTTAAATTATTAACTATCAATTATTAATTATAAATTAAATAATAGGTATGGGATTTTTTGCAAAATTATGGAATGCCGTCAAGGGCGGTAACAAAGAAGAGTTAGAATCACTTCGTAAAGAAGCAGTAGAGAACATCGCAGAGGCTGCCGACAAGGCCGGTGATTTCGCCAAGGATCTCTCCGAGAAGGCCGCAGAAGCCAAGAAAGACTTCACTGAGAAGTACGGTGACGACATCGACGCTGCCAAGAAGAAGTTCGATGAGGTTGCCAAGAACGTCTCTGAGAAAGCTGAAGAGCTGAAGAAGGACTTCAACGAGAAGTACGGCGATGAGATCGAGGCTGCCAAGAAGAAGTTCGATGAGGTGGCAAAGGATGTTTCCGAGAAAGCCGAAGAGCTGAAGAAGGACATCAACGAGAAGTACGGTGATCAGATCGACGCCGCCAAGGAGAAGTTCGACAATGCCAAGAAGGCCGCACAGGATTTCGTAGACGATGTCAAGGAGAAGTTCGACGACAAGAAAGAGGATGTCTCAGAGACCGTTGCCGAGGTAAAGGAAGAGGTAGCCGAGAAGGTAGAAGACGTCAAGGAAGAGGTGGCAGATGCCGCTGCTGAGGTGAAGGAGGATGTCAAGGATGCAGCAGCTGAGGTGAAGGAAGCTGCAGAAGACGTTGCCGCCGAGGCTTAGATCTGTCCTGCCTCAACCATGCGCACCACGCGCTCGGTAAGACGGTCCGTCTTCTCCGGATCATATTTCTTGGTCAGGCTGGCCCCGTAGATCCACGCAAACGCTTGGTACACGCCAGCGCGCACCGGACCTAAGAAAGCATTGATCAGTTCGTACGACGAACTGTTACACTCCCTGTACACCAGTTTTATCAACAGTTTACCCTGCGAATAACTCAGTTTTTTCATTCGCGGGGTATATTGTTCTTTGATACCTTTCTCCACGCGCTTGAGATGTTCCTTTCTGGCCTGTTCGTTAGGTAGTGTTGCCAAGTAGTCGCCCGTCTCTATGATGATCCCCTTCACCTCCTTTGCTATGGGAAGCACCTTCTTCACGTTATACACCAGCCGGTTGTATGCCTGCCGCTGACGCTCGTTCTTAAACTGGTTAGCGGGATATACGAACACGTTGTTCATCTCCACATACTGTATGCTGTCGCCATCCACCAGCGTCTTACTTACCTTCACTTTGGGTATGAAGGTAGGCTTGTCCATATCCACAGGCCGGTCTTCCGGGCGCACCACCTCAGTGGTGATCCCTTGCGCCAACACGCTGTCTGTGAACATAAACAGACAGACCGTCGCCCATATACCTATTTTAATAGATAGCTTCACGGTTGCAAATGTAAAAGGAATTTTCCAAATCTCAACATTTTCCCATTGTTATTTAGCAATTATTACGTATCTTTGTCCTTGTCAAAGATTTGATACGTAACAGAGTCTGTTTCATCTTTAAATATCACACTATGAAAAAAAAGATTATCACTATCATGTTATTTTGTGGGCTATATGCCATTACATCCCAAGCCCAGTCATGGGAACCGCTATTACAGCAACTCACTGATCTTGAAGATCTTGAAGCGGAGCAATGGGAGGATATCATCGAGATCCTCACAGAACTGCAGCAACATCCCATAAATGTAAATACCGCAGCCACTGATGACTTCAGGCAAATACCTTTTCTTAACGATCAAGAGATCGAAGATATAGAAGAGTATCGATACAGATACGGAATGATCTCTTCTTTAGGTGAACTGGCCATGATTCCCTCTATCAGTTATCATAAAAGACAACTTCTGCATTATTTTCTGTGTGCAGAACCGATTCAGGAAAAAAATGTCATGCCCAAAATGAAGGACTTGCTGAAATACGGTAAACAACAGCTATTACTGAACGGAAAAGTACCTTTCTATAAAAGGAAAGGCGATGAACAAGGATATTTGGGTTATCCATACCGACACCAGATTCGCTATCAATATCACTACGGTGATCGTATCAAAGTTGGCATTGTAGGAGCACAAGATGCTGGTGAACCGTTTTTTGCAGGAAAGAATACGATGGGGTATGATCATTACTCCTATTATCTTCAAATGAAAAAAATGGGAATCGTGGAGAATCTTATCATCGGCAAATATCGGTTGAATATCGGGGCCGGACTGGTAGTTAATAATGGTATGTCTTTTGGTAAAACAGCTCTACTGTCAGGAATGGAAAACAACCATACGACAATTCGTCCGCATTCCTCTTCATCATCCGTCAATTGTCTGCAGGGTATAGCCACCACCTTGAAGATCAACAAGAAAACAGCTCTGGATCTGTTCTTATCATACCAGCAAAAAGACGCGACGCTCAACAAAGACAGTCAAAGTGTATCTACCATCCTTACATCTGGATATCATCGCACAAAGGCAGAGATGGATAAGAAAGGAAATATCACCCAACAGGTGGCTGGCACACGTCTGTCTTATGAGTATGCCCACGGTTATGTCGGACTGTCTGGAGTATACATAGGTTTGAGTCTTCCATTAAATCCTGATACCAATATTGTTTATCGGAAATATTATGCAAAAGGCAGGCATTTCTTTCACGTAAGCACTGATTATCAGTATCGGTATGGACGGTTTCTGTTCTCTGGGGAAACGGCGATCTCGCAGAACATGCACCTTGCTACGCTTAATAAGATAAATATCAGCGTGACAGAACCGCTGGATATCTCCATCATACAACGTTTTTATAGCAAGAAATACACCTCACTGCTAAGTAAGGGTTTCAGTGAAGGTGGAAGAGTTCAAAACGAGAATGGTATCTATATTAGTGCAAACTATCACCCCTCACGGAATCTTATCCTTTCATACTATACCGACTATGCTTATTTCGCATGGCCTCGCTATCAGGTATCTGCAGCCTCGCACACTTGGGATCATCAACTTTCGCTTCACTATCAAATAGGAGATTGGACTTTTCAAATGCGTTATCGTTTGAGACAAAAGCAGAAAGATGATGAGCAGTCTCAACTAATGAAGGTCAACGAGCACAAAGGGAAAGTAGGTATTTCGTATCAGAAACCAAAATGGAGTAGTGAACTATACCTACAGTCGGCACATGTCATAAATGAGAAGAAGCACCATGGTTTCTTGATAGGAAACAACACTGTCATTCAACCAACAGAAAAATGGAAGATAAACGCGCAGATTACCTATTATAATACGGATGATTATAACAGTAGACTCTACCAATACGAGCATGGTCCACTTTACGGATCATCATTCTCTATGTTTTCTGGAAAGGGGATCAGATATAGTTTCATGATACGTTTTGAACCTACCAGACGATGGATGATCTGCGGAAAGATTGGCACAACAGATTATTTTGATCGGGATACCATTGGCAGTGGTTACCAGCAGGTTGACCGTTCATCCATAACGGATATAGAGATACAGGCAAGATTAAAATGGTAATCCTACTCGTCAATACTCTACCTCAAAGGGTACTTCGTGCTTTTGGGTGTATCTGCGCCAGAAACGCTCACGGTAACGAAGGATCAGGGCAACGGTATCCTCCACATCGAAGCCACGAGACAGCGCATAGTGCTTGGCAAGCAACTCTACGAAGTGCTTAGGACCCCACAACCGACAGACATTCTTACATCCCTCACGCTGACTGACAGCACCGAAGCGCATGCGGTTGATGTCGATCAACACGAAATGGAAGACGCCCAAGTCTTCCTGGCGCCACAAGATATTACCGGGGGTATAGTCAAGATGCAGGATCTGTTGCTCATGCAGGTGGGCCGTGAAATTACCTAATTCTTCGGCCAACAGCTCATAGCCACTATCCATCCGGGCCACATCATATAGGGTACGCATGCCCTCACACTGCAGACTGACGAAATAGGTGTAGCCTAACAGACCGCCACGACGCTCCTCGAAATAGGCTACAGGGGCAGGGGTGTCGATGCCACACTGGAGCAGACGCTCAGGATAGGTATAGGCACGCCAGCCCTTAGGTTGACGCAGACCAAGAGAATAGACAAGACGGTTGACCGAACGGGGCACATGGTAACGCTTCACATTGAGCAGGGTGCCATCAGGGGCCTCAAAGACCTTGATACAGTTGCGCTGCTCATAGATGGTCATCCCCTCATGCTCAAAGCGCTGAGGGAGCGTAGACAGATAGTCGCGCAGATGCTCGTAGCGGGGATGGATAACAGTCTTCATCATCACACAGGGGGTTAACGGTTCTTGATAAGGCCCTCACGCACACGGCGGTCGTACTCTTCATGCGTGCGTTTCCAACGGGCATGGCTCCACAGGTAACAGGCAGGATCACGACGGATGCTCTCCTCCAACAAGACAAAAAACTTGCGGGTAAGGGCATGCTCCTCGAGGCTCTGCGGATCAAGGGTGAGCTCACGGAACGTGAAGATGTACTTGCCGCGACGCGGGCGCTCCATGTCGACATAATAGACGGCATTGCTCATCTTGCGAATGATACGCTCAGCACCGGTGAACACAGGGGTGTCGTGGTGCAGGAAGTCTAACCACAGGTGGATACTGTCCCACTTGGGACTCTGATCGGCGATATAGCCGAAAAGACTCATGGTATGGTCACGACGGTAACCCACCAAATAGCGCAGGATATCTTTCTTGGGGATACAAGTGCCGCCATGACGCTCGCGCAAGGCAATGAACAGGCGGTCGAACGCTTTGTTGCGCAGGGGGTGGTAGATAAGGCCCATCACGGCATCAGGATGGGTGGGCAATGACAAGGCGGTGGCAGAGAGATACTCCCAGTTGCCGTAATGACCAAGCATGGCGGCACACGACTGTCCCTGGTCGAAGCGCGCCGCTATCTGATCAGCACCACGAAACTCAAGGTGCTGCAACAGTCGCTCAGAAGAGATGGTAAGCAGTTTGATGGTCTCGAAGAAATAGTCGAGGAACCAATGGTAGAACCGCTTCTCTATATGCAGGATCTCTGCAGGGGATTTCTCGGGGAAGGATGTCTGTAGGTTGCTACGCACGATATGGCGACGGTAACGCACCACGTAATAGGCGATGGGGAAGAGCAGGTCGCTCACCACATACATCACCCGCAGCGGCAACAGCGACAGGACGTAGAACACAGCATAGACAATCTTATAACCGATATCCTTCATCAGCTCTGCATCTCATGAAGTTTCTTATAATAGCCATCCTGTTGCAATAGGCCCTCATGTGTACCGCGCTCTACGATGACTCCCTCGTGGAGCACGCAGATCTCATCAGAGTTCTTGATGGTGCTTAACCGGTGAGCGATAGCCACGGTTGTACGCGTCTTCATCAAGCGCTCCAAGGCATCCTGCACCAGGCGCTCGCTCTCGGTATCAAGGGCAGAGGTGGCCTCATCAAGGATCAGGATAGGAGGATTCTTCAGGATGGCACGCGCGATACTGATGCGCTGGCGCTGACCACCCGACAGACGACCGCCACGATCGCCGATATTGGTGTCGTACTGGTTCTCTGAAGCCATGATAAACTCATGGGCATTGGCAATCTTGGCAGCATTCTCAACCTCCTCACGCGTGGCATCATCCACACCAAAGGAGATATTGTTGAAGAACGTGTCGTTGAACAGGATCGCCTCTTGGTTGACATTGCCGATGAGTTGGCGCAGATCATGGATACCCAGGTCTTTCACATTAATGCCGTCGATGAGCACCTCACCCTCCTGCACATCGTAGTAACGGGGGATCAGGTCGACGAGCGTAGACTTACCTCCACCACTCTGACCTACCAGGGCTATGGTCTTACCCTTCTCGATAACGAGGTTGATATCACGGAGCACCCACTGCTCGCCGTACTTGAACGACACATGACGGAACTCTATCTGATGCTCGAAACTGGCGATATGCTTGGGGTGCTCAGGCTCCTTGATATTGTTCTCGGCCATGAGGATCTTATCCACACGCTCCATAGAGGCCATGCCCTTGGGGATATTGTAACTGGCCTTGGAGAACTCCTTCAGCGGGTTGATGATGCTGTACAGAATGACCAGGTAATAGATGAACGTAGGACCGGTGATACTGGCATTGTTAAGCACCTGTATGCCACCGAACCACAAGACGATGACGATCATCACCGTGCCGAGGAACTCACTCATCGGGTGGGCCATCTGCTGACGGATATTCACACGCATGATATTATTGCGGTAGTCGCTGTTCACCTGGTCAAAACGACGGTTCATCTTCTCTTCGGCATTGAAGGCCTTGATGATACGCAGTCCGCCCAACGTCTCTTCTACCTGACTCATCGTATCGCTCCACAACGACTGGGCCTTGATACTCTTCTGCTTGAGCTTACGACCTACAAAGCCCATGAACCAACCGAACAGGGGCACGAAGAAGACGGTAAAGAGGGTGAGACGCCACGAGATAACCACCAACGTGGTGAAATAGGCAATGATCAAGATGGGATTCTTGAAGAGCATGTCGAGAGAGGCCATGATGGAGTTCTCTATCTCTTGCACATCACCGCTCATACGGGCAATGATATCTCCCTTACGCTCCTCACTGAAGAAGCCCAGCGGCAGGGCGGTAATCTTCTGATACAACTGGTTGCGGATATCGCGTACCACACCCGTGCGGATAGGAATGATCGTGGCAGAAGAAAGGAAGTAGGCAGCGGTCTTGAGGAAGGTCATAAAGGCCAGCACCAATCCGATGATAAGCAAGGTGGTGGTGGCACCCCAAGAGAGTACGAGGTCTTGCACGATGCAGTCAACATTGTTACCCACCACGGTAGTAATGTTCTTCAGCGTCAACTCACTCCAGGGTATCCACTCGGTCTGCCGCATACCTGAGTCGGTCTGAAACAGAATGTTCAGCAGGGGGATGATGGTGGCAAACGAGAAGATGTTCAGTATCGCAGACAGGATATTAAACACCACGGTCAGCACCAGGTATTTCTTGTAGGGCGGCACAAAACGCCGCAACACTTGTAGGAATTGTCTCATAACACTATTTGAACGATAACGTTGACGTTAACGATAACTCTCCACTCTATTAACACTATATTTCTTCACCGAAGAGAGTGGCTGAGGTGCTGCCAGTGATACGTACACGTACGATGTCACCAATATGATGGTTGCTCTTGTCGAAGATCACCATCTTGTTCTGCTCCGTACGACCGCACAACTGTTCGCGACTGCGCTTGCTGAAGCCCTCCACAAGCACATCGAAGGTCTTACCCTCGTCTTTCTTGTTCTGCTGGGCCGACAGACGGGTCTGGAGATCAATGAGCTCGGCCAGTCGGCGCAGTTTGACGCTCTCCTCCACATCATCAGGAAGATTCTTAGAGGCATAGGTGCCCGGACGCTCACTGTACTTGAACATAAAGGCACTGTCGTATCCCACCTCTTCCATGAGCGACAGCGACAAGCGATGATCGTCTTCCGTCTCACTATGGTAGCCCACGAAGATATCGGTGGTGATGGCACAGTCGGGGATGATCGTGCGGATGGCATGGATACGGTCCATATACCACGCACGGGTGTACTTACGGTTCATCAGGTGGAGGATACGATCACTGCCACTCTGTACCGGCAGGTGGATATGCTTGCACACATTGGGCATCTCGGCGATGACACGCAGGGTATCGTCGCTCATATCCTTGGGATGAGAGGTGGTGAAGCGCACACGCATCTGTGGCACTGCCTCGGCCACCCGTCTTAACAGCATGGGGAAGGTGATGGTCTCACCATCATGCTCATAGCGGTAGGAGTTGACATTCTGTCCCAGCAGGGTGACCTCCTTAAAGCCCCGTGCCTGCAGGTCGTTCACCTCAGCCAGAATACTGTCAATATCACGACTGCGCTCCCGTCCACGGGTATAAGGAACGATACAGTAATGACAGAAGTTGTTACAGCCACGCATGATACTCACATAGCCGCTGATTTTCATGGTATGAAGACGCTGCGGGATAATATCCTTGTAGGTCTCGGTGGTTGACAGTTCGATATTGATGGCTTTGTGACCCGTCTCTGCCTGTGCGATAAGGTCGGGCAACGACAGATAACTGTCGGGACCAGCCACCAAGTCGACATGGTGGTTGTTGATCAGATCGTCTTTGACGCGCTCGGCCATACATCCCAGCACACCGATAATACGGTGATGCCCTTTCTTCTGTCCGGCATGGAGCACCTCCAGGCGATGGAGGATCTTCTGTTCGGCATTGTCACGCACCGAACAGGTATTGAGGAACACGGCATCTGATTCTTCCAGCGTATCGCACACCTCATAGTCGGCCATCTTCATAATGGAAGCCACCACCTCGCTGTCGGCAACGTTCATCTGACAGCCGTATGTCTCAATATATAACTTTTTCAATTTTCAATTCTAATTTATCAATTTTCAATTACCTCACCACGGCCTCGATAGCATTACGGTTGCCCTTGATATTCGTGACAAAGGCCTTGGCAGAACCGAAGCGCAGGAAGAGGTCGAGGCGCACGGGGATATGGTTGGAGTCGTCAGTGACATAGAAACGCACGATCTCCTTGTACTTTCCCTTCTCCATCTCCATATACGACAGTTCCAGACAACGGTACTTATATCCATTGTCGCCCTTGACGGTGCTCTTGCCTCTATACTTCAGGATAGCCTCATCGACACTGTTGCCGTCGGCAATTGGGATCTTTACCACATGGCCCTTCTTCCAGCCCTCGGGGTTGAAGCTACGGGCACGCAGGAAGATATTGAGCATATCGTAGACACAGTCGTTAGACGTGTTGGTGATGGTCTTTACCGTACCATCCTTGTGCATACGACTTTGGCGGAGGTTCACCCGACCGTCTTTATAGTCGTACCACACCTCATCCACGGTGTAGCGCTTACCCTCGCGGGCACCCTTACGGAAATACAGGGGCACCATATCGGTGCTGCTATAACAGAGCAGGGTGTCGCGCAGTACGAACATCTCATCCACACGGTTGTTACCACGGGTGGTCAGACTGGCACGAAAAGCATCCCTACCGTTGTACTTACTCTGCACGGTGTGCATGGAGGCAGAACCGGCTTTCACCCACACGAACTTCCAGTTGTAGTACAGGTTGTAAGTGAGGGTTTCTCCACCCTTGAAGGCGGTATTCTTAAAGGTGCACTGGGCTGAAGCCGACACACTCAGGAGGGTCATCAGCAGCACGAGCACCATGAGGTTTCCTGATTTCTTCATCTTACTTAAATGTTTGTCCTTTAATATATTCTATTCCCATCTTACGAGCACGCTCCATATTGCGGCTCTTGATGACTTTCTTCTTGTCACCCTTTTGTTTGACGATGGCAGCGGGCTTTTGTTTAAAGACAGGCTGTGAGGAGGGAGCCCATGAAAGGGTGACATCCCACTTCGCCTTGCACTCTATCTCCTCTGGGTAATAGTACACCGTTTCGGGCTGACGGTCAGCATCGTAATCACCCGTATCCCACAATCCGTTGTTGTTATCATCCACGAGTACACGCATAAAGTAGGTGTCGGGCTTCACATAGAAGAACTCCGCACGACCATTGTTCGTAGACACCTCTTTGACGATCTTATCGGACTTGTTAACCAACTGTGCCACGAGGTTTTTGCCCTGCAGGCCCTCGAAGGTGAAAAGGAGTGTGCTGTACTCATCGTTGGAGCGAACCTTAAAGCCTTGCTTATAAGGCTTGGACACCAGTCCGTAGATATCCCGGAAGGCCATGGTATCAATCTCCAGACTATACTCCACATCGGGTCGCCACTCACCGTAGATTTCATACGTGCGGGGCACGTTCTCCACCTTGCGTAACTCATAGGCAGCCTGATACCACAGACTGTCGTGCTTGGCAAAGAGATGGATCGTCGACGTATCGGGTGGCGCTGTAGGACTCGGCAGAACAATACGGGGGTTCTTGTCGGGGTCCAGCTGCGAGGGCACCTCGTATTTGGGTTCGAGGAACTTCGGTGGCATGATCGTGTCGAAGGGCTCACCGCGCTTCTCCAGTCGTGTCTGTTTCTTCTTCCAGTCGTCAAACTCCTTCTTCTGCTGTTTCAGTCGTTTGGCCAGCGGTTCCTTAGAAAGCACCGTCAGCGTGTCGGTCTTGGTCTGCAAGACACCCAACGTATCTGTGACGTGGTGGGTGACAGCCATTTCCAACGTGTCTTGATTCACGAGCAGGGTGTCGCGCAACCAGTAGGTGATGGTATCTTTCTTCTCTGAAGACTCGATCACAAAGGCACTGTCGGCATTGAAGTTAAGACCCTGGATCTGCGGCAGTATACTGTCGCCATAACTATAGAAGAAGGTGAATTTCTCTGCGGTCTTACGCTCTGACTTGAGAAAGAATCGATCGGTCTGCAGGGCGGTAAATGCTCTGAGCACCACCTCATCGGGCAAGAAATGGGTATAGGGCACCCGCATGATTGAATCGATACGCAAGGAGTCGCGCCACAGTGTATCCTGTCGGATGTCGGGCTTCCAAGTAGGTTCGATGATATCATGATTGAAGGCAATCATCTCACTCTTCTGGTTATAGCAGTAGTTGCCATCGGCCTCCTGCAAGGCATAGATGCGGTATTTGCCCGGAGCCACTCCTTTGATAACGAAATGCCCGGTAGCATCAGTACGACCCACGCGGAGCATCGGCTCACTATGGAAGACCGTGTCGGTGAGGTTGCTGTATAGTCCTACCAGAATACCTTTGATCGGTTCGAGATCCTCAGCATTGAGCACGTAACCAGCCACCTCGAGGGTATCGATATGGTCGCCGGTAGAGAAGCTGTAGGTGTAGTTGCCTAAGGGGTTGCCCTCGTTATTATCGGTGATAGCATCTGAGAAGTCGATCGTATAGGTGGTATTCGGTTTCAGAGAGTCTACCAACTGGATGTTTATCTTGCTGCCTGCTGCCTGTATCTCGGGCACCTCGAGTTGTGGGGGTGATACCACTACCTTCTCAGAAGGGTTCTCTATCTTGATGTACTCATCGAAGAAGATAGCCATCTTACGCGTCTTCACATCGACAGCCTTATCCTTCGGATTGGCTCCTATCACATGGGGAGGGGTCTCATCGTACCATCCTCCGTCGGGCTGTCCCATCTTGGCACATGACACGAAAGTGAGAAGCAAGGCACAAAGGAGTACCAGACTGCCACAGTACCTGACAGTCGATGTATACAACCTACGATATCCTTTTTCACTCTTCATTACACATTCAACTTTAACATCTCTTCGATATGTTCACGGCAGTTGCTCAGGCGCGGCACCTTATGTTGTCCGCCCAACTTACCCTTGTTCTTCAACCAGTCGTTGAAAAGGTTCGGACGAGCCTTTATGAGTTCCAGGTGCTGCAGGGTGATATCCTTATAGCGCTTTGCCTCATAGTCACTGTTCTCCTCCTGAAGTTTCTTGTCGAGGATCGTGGCAAACTGCTGCAGGTCGGCCGGCTCCTTAGAGAACTCTATCAGCCACTGGTGACGACACTTGGCATGATCGTCCATGAAGACAGGGGCTGCTGTGTATTCGAGTACCTCTGCGCCGGTCTGCTCACAGGCGTATGCCAAGCCTTTCTCAGCATTGTCGACGATGAGCTCCTCACCGAAGGCATTGATAAAATGCTTCGTACGACCAGAGATAATAAACTTATAAGGGTTCTTGGAGGTGAAGCGCACGGTGTCGCCAATCATATAGCGCCACAGTCCACATGTGGTGGAGATCACCATCGCGTAGTTCTTACCTATTTCCACACCTTCCAATGGGACAATATGTAGGTGATCCGCATCGGTGATGGTGCCGTCAGGGATATCCTCCAAGGGGATGAACTCGTAGAAGATGCCGTAATCGAGCATCAGCATCATTGAGGGATCGGCAGGATCGTTCTGCAACCCGAAGAATCCCTCACTGGCATTATAAGTCTCCATATAATGCATCGCTTCAGAAGGGATCAGCTGGTTGTACTGGTGACGATAGGGAGTAAAGGCCACGCCCCCATGGAAGAACACCTCCAGATTGGGCCAAACCTCAAGAAGATTATCCTTACCGGAGAGCTCCATCACACGTGATAAGACAGAGAGCATCCAGGAGGGTACACCACTGAGATTGGTAACATTTTTATGAAGGGTCTCACGGGCAATACGGTCGCGCTTGATCTCAAAATCACTGAGCAGTGCCGTGGCTTTTTTCGGCACACGAGCTAGGTTTGCCAAGGGGTTGATATTCTCGATGAGGATCGCACTGAGATCTCCCACCAGCGAATGGGGAAGGTTGTAGTTGGGTGCATGACTGCCACCCAGTATCAGCGCCTTTCCATCAAAGAGCTTACTCTTAGGGTTGTTCTGCAGGTAGAGGGCCACGGTATCGAAGCCTCCCTTATAGTGCATCATCTTAAGGCCATCGGGAGATACAGGGATGAACTTACTCTTGTCGTTGGTGGTGCCTGAGGATTTGGCATACCATCGTACCTGTCCGTTCCACAGCACGTCTTTCTCACCATGGCGCATCCTGTCGATATATCCCTTGAGTTCCTCATAGGTAGTGACGGGTGCTGCCTTCGCAAAATCCTCGTAGTTATGGATATCCTGAAAACCGTACTGCCGGCCATAGACCGTGTCTTTGGCATGTTCCAACAGGTATTGCAACGAACGCTGCTGAATCGCTTCAGCCTCGTTGCGGTAATGCTCCAGCTCCTTACATCTGGGCATAAATATATTTCGTACGACTCGTGTAAGACTCATCTATTCTTTTTCATTACGTGTGCCCTGGCACAATAAGTGCTGTACCAAAGGGGTTAAAATACGTGCAAAGATACTGATTATCTTTGGAATAGATGAACAATTCACTTATTTTAATAAAATCGGCGGATTATATTGCTCGGCAAAAGCGGCTGCCTCAGCAGCTGCGATAATCTCCTCGCGCGACAGTTCTTTCGGTTGGGCAGTGATATCCGACAGATCAAACTCATCAACAGATGAGTCTTGTTGGGGCTCTGGATCCTGTCGTGGAGCCTCATCTTTGATCGTTTCTCGTTCTTTCACGGCGTTACCCTTGAAAAAATCCTCTTTCTGTTCGGTATCGGGAACAACCAGCACCGGTTCCTCCTCCATCTTCGTGCGACTGGCCTTGGCGGCAAAGACCGCATCAATAAACTGCGGATTCTTACGCAGGCGCTGCAACGTCAGCTTGGAAGCCTGCTGCTGACTCTCTTTCTTACTGTAGCCCGTGCCGCTCTCACCCTCAACGCCTTCAATCACCACCTGATAGGTAAACACCGGACTACCCTTCTCATCGCTCTTCTGCTCCAACAGTTTGAACTCGAGCTTCACACGGTTCTTCTGACTCCACTCCAAGAGCTTCGACTTAAAGTTAACCTCCTTATATGCCACCTTATCGATGTTGATCAGTTCGTTGAGCACCCGTTTCTCCATAAAGTGCATGCAGGCATCGTAGCCCCTATCCAGATAGATAGCGCCAATCAGTGCCTCGAAGGCATTGCCTCCTACATAACTGTTGTGGGAAGAACTGTGTCCGCTGCTAACGATCAATTCATTGACACCCATCTCTCGCGCCAGTCGGTTGAGGGTCTCTCGCTGCACGATCTTACTGCGGGTATTGGTGAGGAATCCCTCGCGCTTACCCTCGAAGTGACGGTATACGATATCCCCCACAACAGCATCCAGTATCGCATCACCGAGGAACTCCAACCGCTCATTATTGACAGGGCGCCCCTTGGCATTGCGCTTACCGATACTCTTGTGCATCAGCGCTTGTTTGAAATAATCGATACGGTGAGGATAGAATCCTACAATACGCTGAATAGAAAAATAAAGCTCCTTATCTTTGCGGAAAGGGAGCTTTATATAATCAAGTAAATCTCTAATCAACATATTTCTTGAATATTACACAGGCGTTGTGTCCACCAAAGCCGAATGTGTTGCTCATTGCGGCTCGAACCGTACGCTTCTGTGCTTTATTGAAGGTGAAGTTCAGATTATAGTCAATCTCTTCATCCTTGTCGTCCTCATCATGGTTGATGGTCGGTGGCACGATATCGTTCTGTACTGACAGTACGCTTACCATAGCCTCTACAGCTCCGGCAGCACCCAGCAAATGACCGGTCATCGACTTTGTAGAACTGATGTTCAACTTATAAGCTGCATCACCAAACACCTCCTTGATGGCCTTAGCCTCAGAGATATCACCCACATGGGTAGATGTGCCATGAACATTGATATAGTCGATATCCTCGGGCTTCATGCCGGCATCCTCCAGGGCAGCCTGCATCACCAACTTAGCACCAAGACCCTCGGGGTGACTGGCAGTGATATGGTATGCATCGGCACTCTCGCCCTCGCCCACCATCTCTGCGTAGATCTTAGCACCACGCGCCTTGGCATGCTCCAACTCCTCAAGAATCAGACATCCTGCGCCCTCTGCCATCACGAAACCGTCGCGACTGGCACTGAACGGACGTGAAGCACGAGCCGGATCATCATTACGTGTAGAAAGGGCTTTCATAGCATTGAAACCACCCACACCACACATACAGATAGCACTCTCGGCACCACCGCTCACGATGATGTTGGCCTTACCCAAACGAATCAGGTTGAAAGCGTCGGCCAGCGCATTGCTCGAAGAAGCACAGGCACTCGTCGTGGTATAGTTGGGACCGTGGAAACCGAAATGTATAGAGATATGTCCGGCTGCGATATCGGCAATCATCTTGGGGATAAAGAAAGGACTGAACTTCGGACCTTGCTCCTCGTTCTTACCATAATACTTTACTTCGTCCTCAAAGGTACGTATACCTCCGATACCCACACCGTAAATAACACCTATACGATCTTTGTTTTCCTTCTCCAGATCCAAACCACTGTCTTTCACTCCCTGAATAGCACTGATCAGTGCCAACTGGGTATAACGGTCGATCTTACGGGCTTCCTTGCGATCTAAATAATCGTTGACATTAAGTCCTTTGACCTCACAAGCAAAATGAGTCTTACACAAGGAGCTGTCAAACTGTGTAATAGGTGCAGCACCACTGACACCGGCAAGGAGGTTATTCCATGTCTCCTCGGGGGTTAATCCTACGGGCGTAACGGCACCAAGACCTGTTACAACTACTCTTTTTAACTCCATTATAAATATTAATAAGTAAGGATGATGAGTGTTAGGAACGTAAAATCCATTGGAACGCCAATGGCCGCACCCTAGCACTCATCATCAAAAAAACTATTATGCGTTCTCCTCAATGTATTTGATAGCGTCGCCAACAGTAGAGATAGTCTCAGCCTTATCGTCTGGAATAGAGACATTGAACTCCTTCTCAAACTCCATGATGAGCTCTACGGTATCCAAAGAATCTGCACCGAGATCGTTTGTGAAACTTGCCTCTGGCTTAACCTCTGACTCATCAACACCGAGTTTATCAACGATGATAGCTTTAACTTTAGCTTCGATTTCTGACATAATTGTAATCTTTAAAATGTTAATAAATAATCTTCTTACTTAAAAAATTCGGGTGCAAAGGAACGAATTTAAATTCACTTATGCAAATATTTTGGTAAAAAAAGCGTCACACTGTGCACATTCAGCCCTCAAGTGTGCAAAAAATCGGTCTTTTTAGAAGGGTAACAGAGAACAATGACATATTTTTCCTCGATGGAACTTTACAATACCACTACATTTTCTCACATAACATATTGTCAAATCGACTTAAAGGGATGAAATATATCATGTAAAGGAAAGATAAATTCGGGGAATCTGTTTGGTAATTCAAAATAAAAGTGTTAGTTTTGCAAAATTAAGCATCATATACATATTTATATTATGTCATTTACAGAACAGAGTAATATCGTTTTCAATCAGGCTATCAATGATTATCATATCAAGGATCATATTGATACGCCGATCAACAACCCTTATGATCGTGAGTCCATCGAAAACCGCTTGTATCTGAAATGTTGGATCGACACCGTGCAATGGCACCTGGAGGATATCATCCGCGATCCGCATATCGATCCACTGGAAGCACTGAGTCTGAAGCGTCGTATCGACCGCAGTAATCAGGATCGTACTGATCTGGTGGAACAGATCGACAGCTATTTCCGTCAGAAATACTCTGACGTACAGGTGCTGCCCGATGCCCGCATCAACACCGAGAGTCCGGCATGGGCTATCGACCGACTGAGTATCCTGGCCCTGAAGATCTACCACATGAAAGAACAGGCAGAGCGTGAGGATGCCTCTGAGGAGCACCGTGAGAAATGCCGTCAGAAGCTGCACGTGTTACTGGAGCAGCAGGTAGACCTGAGCACTGCCATCGACCAACTGCTGGAAGATATCGAGGCCGGAAAGAAATACATGAAGGTGTACCGTCAGATGAAGATGTACAACGATCCTTCTACGAACCCCATCCTTTACGCAAAGAAGTAAGTATGCGCACGGAGCATGTCTTGATCATCCGCTTCTCTGCCCTGGGTGATGTTGCCATGACCGTGCCGGTGGTCTACTCACTGGCACAACAATACCCGCATGTGCGCTTTACGGTGCTGAGCAGAGGGTTCGCACGTCCTCTGTTCGAGGATCTTGCCCATAATGTAGGGTTCATGGAGGCCGACCTGAAAAACGAATATCGGGGCATCAAAGGGCTCAATGCCTTATACCGCCGACTGACAGCCAAGCACTTCACGGCCATTGCCGACCTGCATCATGTGCTGCGCTCCGACTATCTGCGCACCCGCTTTAACCTGGGCAGATACAGGGTGGAGCATATCGACAAGCATCGCAAAGGAAGGAACCAACTGACTCGCAGCAACAACAAGATCATGGTGCAGCAGCCTACCTCTTTCCAAAACTATGCCGATGTGTTTGACCGTCTGGGGTATCCGGTAAAGGTGGATTTCCATTCTATCTTCCCTGCTGAGGGCGGTGATCTGACACTTTTGCCCGAGGGCTTCCAAGAGAAACCCTCTCATCAGTATTGGATCGGCATCGCTCCCTTTGCCGCTCATGAGGGAAAGATCTACCCCCTGCCATTGATGCGACAGGTGATAGAGCAGTTGTTGGAGCATCACCCCCATGCCCGTATCTTCTTCTTCGGAGGAGGAAAGAAAGAGTTTGAGGTGTTTGATGAGTGGGAGAATAGTTTCCCGCAATGTGCCAATGCCTCCAAGCAGTTGGGCGGTTTACGACAGGAGATGATCCTGATGAGTCATCTCGACGTGATGGTATCGATGGATAGCGGAAACATGCACCTGGCATCGCTCACGGGTATTCCTGTGGTGAGTGTGTGGGGGGCCACCCATCCCTATGCAGGATTTGCCGGATGGGGACAGAGCACGGATAAGTTTGTGCAGTTGGACCTGCCCTGTCGTCCATGCAGTATCTACGGTAACAAACCTTGTATGCGTGGTGATTATGCTTGTCTGCAGAACATCTCACCCGACATGATTGTAGAGAAAGTAGAGAATATTTTTAATCAACTATAGTATTAACTAAAAAAGAAAAGCATTATGAAAAAGTACGTATGTGATACATGTGGTTGGGTATACGACCCAGAGGTAGGCGATCCAGAGAACGGCATTGAGCCCGGAACAGCATTCGAGGACCTGCCAGAAGATTTCGTTTGTCCACTGTGTGGTGTTGGCAAAGAGGACTTCTCAGAGGAGTAATTCAGTTTAGAGTTTAGGGCTTAGAGCTCTAAAGAATAAGTGAGGGACAGGGGTGCGCCACGCAAGCCTGTCCCTCTACATTATAATAATAGTTTTTCACTAAACTCTTAATTATGAACTACTCCATCGCCTCTCTGTTGATCCATACGGCCACGGTTTTCATGCGGAGATAGCGCTCACTCATATACATAAAACCGCCGAAGGGATTATCCGTCCCCCAGGAGTTCTTGCACAGGTAGTACTTCATTCCGTCTTTCGCCTTCGCCATCCCCACGATCGCCATACAGTGGTCATCGGTGGTCTTGAACTGCTCAAACGCCTCCTGGCGCAGGGGTACCTGGCGCAGGGGTAACGAAGCCTTATCCGTATACTCCGCAAAACCCTTCTTAAAAGAGAAGCCTTCCTCAGAGATATCACCCTCCCAACAAACCGGATGACCGCTCATCAGGGCTTTGTCGATTTTATTAACTAAGGTATCCAGGGGCAGGTTATAGAACTCGCTGTTACTGCGGTTGTCGGGCACTTCCAAGACAAACGATTGGTTATAAGGATGATGAGTAAAACTGGTAAGTGCCACATATTCATCCTCACGACACATGCTATGGGCAAACTCCTGTGGTGTGTAGATTGCTCCGTACATAAACACATTCAGTAGTCTGCCGTGAATCTCCCTGTCGAGGATATCCCCTGTCTGCTGCTGCAACGTCGCCAACCCGGCACCCTTAGCAATGGCATCGTCTGCCGTCTTCTGCAACTTTCGCATTAAGACATTGTAGTTGACATCACTATGGAAAGAGTCGTAATGGGAGATACCATACTGCTGCAACATCCTCAAGGCATCCGAACAGGTGCCTCGCATTGTCCATGGTGTCTGTCCCTGCGAGAGATAATAGTGCTGCAGGCGCTCTTCCAGCACCGCCCTGCAGAGGAAATCCACGGAGAGATTGACAGAGTCGCCCAACTCGATATGCTCACTCTCTATCGTTGCCAGCATGGCATACAACCAACAGAAATCACTCGATGACTGATTCTTCACCGGGGTGGTCTTCACCCTACAGAGCATCGTCATTCCCTCGGGCACCTTCTCACTCCGAGATACCGCATCACCGTTGCCACCGCATGCCGTCAGCATCACGATGGTTATAACACCTATAATTATCTTTATATTTCTCATCATCACGGCAAAAGTAAGCATATCCTTGTTAATATCCAAAATTTTTCGTAACTTTGCCAAAAATAACACTTATCTTATGAAAAGTAACCGTACCTGCATTTTTGTCACACTGCTCGGTGTAATGATGATGACCAGTCCTCTACAAGGCTTGGCTCAGGATCAGAAGACGTCTAATGAGGAGAAAACCTTCCTCTCACTCGAAGAAATGCCCGATGCCGGTATCTATCTGCCGGCTCCTCCACGTGAGCATAGCAGCCTCTTCTATGCCGACAGTTGTCAGTATGAGTGGGGCAAATCCGTGCGCAACACCCCTCGTGGCGCACAGGCAAAGGCAGATGCGGATATTTCCATCGCCTACTTCGCAAAGATCTTCTCTGAGCCTTTCGGTATCACCATCTCCAAAGAGCATACACCTTATATATATGAGTTGCTGGGGAGGAGCATCCGCACGATCCGATTAGGAGTGACTAAGGCGAAGAAGAAATATATGCGGTTGCGTCCCTATGTCTATTTCAAGGAACCCACACTGATTCCAGAAGATGAGGAAGAACTGCGTAACGAAGGTTCCTATCCGTCAGGACATACCGTACGTGGATGGGGTGCCGCCTTGGTATTGTCGAGCATCAATCCCGCCCGACAGAATGAGATCCTTACCCGGGGATATGAGTACGGACAGAGCAGGGTGATTGCCGGTTTCCATTATCAGAGTGATGTGGATGCCGCCCGCATGGCAGCCAGTGCCTGTTTTGCCCGTCTGCAAAACGACAGATTATATAAGAAACAGATGAAACGCGCCCAGCGCGAATATAAGAAAATCATGCGTAACAAACGATAATGATCATGGATACAAAGAATACTCTTGACCCCCAGTTGTCTGCCTACGAGATTATGGCTCCTGTGGGAAGCCGTGAGTCGTTGGCTGCCGCCATTCAGGCAGGAGCCGACTCTGTCTATTTCGGTATCGGACAACTGAACATGCGGTCGCACTCCGCCAATAAGTTCACCATCGACGATCTGAAGGAGATCGCCGCCACCTGCAACGAGAAAGGCATCAAGACCTACCTCACCGTCAACACCATCATCTACGGGGAGGATATCCCTACGATGCATCAGATAGTGGATGCTGCCAAGGAAGCCGGCATCACCGCTGTCATCGCCTCGGATGTAGCCGTGATGACCTACTGCGGAAAGATCGGACAAGAGGTGCACCTGTCTACCCAACTGAACATCTCCAATATCGAGGCCCTGCGCTTCTATGCTCAGTTTGCCGATGTGGTGGTGTTAGCCCGTGAACTGAACATGGAGCAGGTGGCCGAGATCTACCGACAGATACAAGAACAGCATATCTGCGGTCCTTCGGGTGAACTGATACGTATCGAGATGTTCTGTCACGGTGCCCTCTGCATGGCAATCTCCGGCAAGTGCTACCTGTCGCTGAACAATACCGGCAGGAGCGCCAACCGTGGGGAGTGCATGCAGATATGCCGACGAGGATATATCGTTACCGACCGGGAGACTGGCACCGAACTGGCTATCGACAATAAGTATATCATGAGTCCGAAAGACCTGAAGACCATCCGCTTTATCGATAAGATGATGCAGAGTGGTGTGCGGGTCTTCAAGATAGAGGGTCGCGCCCGCGGACCGGAGTATGTATATACCGTCGTGAGGTGTTACAAGGAGGCTATTGCAGCCGTTCTCGACGGCACGTTTACCGAGGAGAAGAAAGACGCGTGGGATGAACAACTGGCGAAGGTGTTCAACCGTGGTTTCTGGGATGGTTACTACCAAGGACAGACTCTCGGTGAGTGGAACGAGGAATATGGCTCTTCTGCCACCGAGCGCAAGGTGTATGTCGGCAAGGGCATGAAATACTTCTCTAAGTTGGGTGTTGCGGAGTTTGCCGTAGAGGCCTGTGAGTTTAAGCCGGGTGACAACCTGCTGATCACCGGTCCTACCACGGGTGTTATCTATGTCACCCCGACAGAGATCCACGGGGATAACGGACCGGTGCCCATCGCACAGAAAGGCACACGTGTATCCATCGCCGTTCCCGAGAAGGTGCGTCCCAGCGATAAACTGTTCAAGTTGGAGCGCGTCAAATGAAAGTGTAGAGTTAATAGTGTAGAGTGTAGAGTTATAATTACCCACTCGGGGACTGGCTCTGTGATGTGCCTGTCCCTGCAATAACAAAACACTCAGGGACTGGCTCTACCGTCAGGGGTGCCTGTCCCTGCCAATAACAAATTGATAATGGATAATGGAAAATTTTAAATAAAAAAATGAGACACTGAGATACAGAGAAATGATTAGAGGGTAATCATAACTATGAACTATGAACTATGAACTATGAACTATGAACTATAAACTCAATAACCCTCCGTATCTCTGTGTTGAGAAATAAAAAATGAATTATGGCAACAATCAATGAACTGCAAGACGAGGTGATCGAGGAGTTCTCCGACTTCACCGACTGGATGGATAAGTATCAACTGCTCATCGACTTAGGTAATGAGCAACCGCCACTGGATGCGAAATACAAGATTGAGAGCAACCTGATCGACGGTTGCCAGAGTCGTGTATGGCTGCAGGCCGACTATACCGATGGCAAGATCTTCTTTACCGCCGAGAGCGATGCCCTCATCGTAAAGGGTATCGTGGCCCTGCTGATACGGGTGCTGAGCGGACATACCCCTCAAGAGATCTTAGATGCCGATCTCTACTTCATCGACAAGATAGGACTGAAGGATCACCTCTCTCCCACCCGCTCCAACGGACTGCTGGCCATGGTAAAACAGATACGTATGTATGCATTGGCTTATAAGATGAAACAGTAAGCGCCGTGAGAAAACTACGTACCATAGAGATGAACCGTATCTCGGTGGAGGCATTCAAGGAAGCCGAGAAACTGCCACTCATCGTCGTGCTCGACGATGTGCGGTCGATGTATAATATCGGTAGTGTGTTCCGCACCTCCGACGCCTTCCGTGTAGAGGCTGTCTATCTGTGTGGTATCACCGCCACACCGCCACATCCCGAGATTCACAAGACTGCCTTAGGGGGTGAGGACAGTGTCGACTGGAAGTATTTCCCTACGGCATTAGAGGCTGTCAACTATCTGAAAGACGACGGTTATCATGTCTTTGCCATCGAGCAGTGTGAGGGTTCCACCATGCTGCAAGATCTATCTGTGGAACATACCACCGACGACAAACAGCGCTATGCCGTAGTCTTCGGCAACGAGGTAAAGGGCGTTCATCAAGAGGTGGTCGATCAATGTAACGGTTGTCTGGAGATCCCCCAGTTTGGCACCAAGCACTCGATGAACGTCTCCGTCACAGCCGGCATCGTCATCTGGGAGTTTGCCAAGAAATTGCTGTTGTAGAATTTGATCAACTAGGGACGGAGCTGAAATTATCTGTTTATGATACTCTAATTAAAATGTTATGAATAATCTCACAGAAGTAAAAAAGGACTGGAAAACCATTCCATTTTTTAAACAGTACACGCCAACTAAGTATTATGCGATACTTGGATGTTTTATAGTTGGTTTTGACCTTAAAGCCCTAAGAGGTTGGGAAGAATATCGACCACATTTTGTAATGTATCCTTTATGGAAAAATTCCGTAAATGACTGTTTACATCATTCATATTTGTTAACACCGATTAAAGATAAAAAGGGGCTTGATTTCAACATTCCTTATTTTCATCATCATGAACATTTTGTTGATTTTGTTAGCCAATGTCATAATAGAATAAGTTTTATTTTTGAAAAAAACATATCATCCGAAATAATAAGGAATTATCTAGGTAATTACTCTAACAATCTCTTTATAAGAAATATTCCAGTTCTTCAGGCTTATGTAGTGGAATGTGTTTTTTGCTTCTCTTTATTTATAGGAACAGACATGCATAAAGTTTTTTATAATATGTTACAAACCTGTGATAAGTGGGATAAAAAAAATTTTATTTACTGGGGAAAAACTTATGACGAATGGCTTGAGGGTTTAATTTCTATGACAAATGATAGAGATTCTTTCTTAAAACAAATTGAGACAAACATCAACAGCGAGAAACTTCGCAAGTTGCCACGCTATAATCTTATACCGTAAAGTGCCCGTTCATCATGATATGTTATCCCGATGTCAGTAATGGCGGATATGCTATCCGCATGTAACTTAAATAATGAAAATATGTATAATGCGTGAATAACGGCAATAAACATGGAGCAGCAAACGGTTACGATAAAGAATATTTTATCTAAATCCTGATATTCAACACCGGCGGATGACATATCCGCCGGAACGGGTGATTATTGAAAAGCGCAATTCAAACGAAAGACCTAAATCAATAAATGTGATAATTAAATGAAAGTACTTTATTTATTATACATCATTATTACTGCAAGTATAGTAATCTCATGTGAAAGGAAAAATGAGGTTCAATATAATAATATGGTAGTAATTACTTGTCGAATAAATGATAAAGGTTATAGCTACCATAGTCATTTAATTAGATACAACGATGAGGATTATCTTCCCATAAAATCAGAAACATATAAATGTAGTAATTTGACGACAATTGATGTCTATCAAAGTGAGGGCGCAATGTCATACAGTCGTTATGAATTGAGTGAAGACTCAATGATTGCTAAATCTATTCAAGCAGTATTCAAAAGAAAGCTAATTATTCATGCTGACACTTTGTATGATAATACATCTTGTAGAGGTGATTATGAGATTAGAGGAGATTCTCTTTTTGTATGTAAATCAGATACTCTGTGGATATATGTACCAACAGACATTTGAGAACAGTGGAGAACTACTCTGAAATAATCTGTTTGGTGTTAGACAGTTTGCACGACTCACTGGTATCAGCTATGGTGTAATTTATCGTTTAAAACTTAAAAAAATTAAGGATGGAAAATGAAGAAAAGAATTACTATTGTCACAAAACACCCGTTCATCGGGATATGTTATCCCGATGTCAGTAATGGCGGATATTCATATCCGCAAATAACTTGAATAACATAAACGTAGATAATGTGTAAAACGGCAATAAACATGGAGCAGCGGACGGTTATCATAAAGAAACTTTTCGCGGATCACAAAAATAGTGCAAGTGAGTGCAATGAAAGTTCACTTTCAAATTGCCGAGCGCAGCCTATTTTATCTAAAT
>CADBSW010000089.1 GCA_902797505.1 uncultured Prevotellaceae bacterium
AAGATTTGTAAGATTTCTGTCACGAAGTGACACTCATTATCAGACATTTAGTACATGCGAAACTTTAGTAAAATAGCTCTGTAACTCTGTGTCTCTGTGTTGAAAAAACGCCGAATACAGGCAATTAATATTCTTTTTTGTAGAATAATTATATGGACAATAGTAACCGCTATATGATGCGTGGCGTGAGCGCTGCGAAGGAAGATGTGCACAATGCCATCAAGAACATCGACAAGGGAATCTTCCCACACGCATTCTGTAAGATTATCCCCGACATACTGGGTGGTGATCCCGAATATTGTAATATCATGCATGCCGACGGCGCCGGCACCAAATCCAGTCTGGCATATATGTACTGGAAAGAGACCGGTGACCTGAGTGTGTGGAAGGGCATCGCACAGGATGCGCTGATCATGAACACCGACGACCTGTTGTGTGTGGGTGCCACGGATAATATCCTGGTGTCAAGCACCATCGGAAGAAATAAGCTGTTGGTGCCGGGAGAAGTGATCTCAGCCATCATCAACGGCACCGATGAGCTGCTCCAGCAGATGCGTGATATGGGTATCGGCATCTATGCCACAGGTGGTGAGACAGCTGATGTGGGTGATCTGGTACGCACGATCATCGTTGACTCCACCGTCACCTGTCGTATGAAACGCAGTGATGTAATCGATAATGCCAATATCCGTCCGGGCGACTGCATCGTAGGACTGGCTTCCTTCGGACAGGCTACCTACGAGAAGCAGTACAACGGTGGTATGGGCAGCAACGGACTCACCTCCGCCCGTCATGATGTGTTTGCAAAATACCTGGCAGAGAAATATCCTGAGAGTTATGACCATGCCGTGCCACAAGAACTGGTATACAGTGGCGGATACCGACTGGATGATCAATTAGAGGATGTTCCGGTGACTGCCGGACAGTTGGTACTCTCCCCCACCCGCACCTATGCTCCTGTCATTAAGGTGCTGCTCGACAAGATGCGCCCCGAGATTCACGGCATGGTGCACTGCACCGGTGGCGCACAGACCAAGGTGCTGCATTTCGTAGGGGATAACTGCAAGGTGATCAAAGACAACATGTTCCCTATTCCACCGCTGTTTAAGATGATCAGCCAGCAGAGCGGCACCGACTGGAAAGAGATGTACAAGGTGTTCAACTGCGGTCATCGCATGGAGATCTATGTCTCACCCGAGCAAGCCGAGAAGGTGATAGAGATCTCCAAACAATTCAACATCGACGCCCAGGTGATCGGTCATATTGAGGAAGGCCCAAAGAGTCTGACAATCCGTTCAGAGTACGGAGAGTTTAACTATTAAAAGAGATCAAGTAGATGAAACGCTTCGCTCTTTTTATATGTATTGGCAGTATTATTCTATTGATAATCAGTCTAATCATGGCTTTCTATAACTGGGATCAAGATCAATCCTTATGGAATCAAGATCGATCCATATGGGGTAATATCCTTCTAAGTATCGCTATGACTATCACAGCTTATTCAACATATATCTCATACAAGAAATACAAATAAATGGACAACAACACCATACTTCAGAAACTCGACGGATTAGAAGCCCGTTTTGAGGAAGTATCAACCCTGATAACCGACCCGGCAGTCATCGCCGACCAGTCACGGTATGTCAAACTAACGAAAGAATGGAAAGATCTCGGTGACATCATGAATGCCCGTAAGCGATATATCGCCTGTCTCGACTCCATCAAAGAGGCAAAGGACATACTGGCTAATGAGAGTGATCCAGAGATGAAAGAGATGGCCCGTGAGGAACTTCAGATCAATGAAGACCTGCAGCCCAAGATTGAGGAGGAGATCAAGATCCTGCTCATTCCGAAAGATCCGGAAGACGCGAAGAACGTACAGATGGAGATACGTGCCGGAACAGGTGGCGACGAAGCCTGTCTGTTTGCCGGTGATCTCTTCCAGATGTACAAGCGCTTCTGCGACTCGAAAGGATGGCAGTTGTCGGTGACCGACTTCAACGAGGGAGCTGTTGGCGGCTATAAGGAGATCGACTTTGCCGTGAGCGGCGCAGATGTTTATGGCACGCTGAAATATGAATCGGGCGTACACCGTGTGCAACGTGTGCCTGTGACAGAGAGCAACGGACGTATGCAGACATCCGCAGCCACCGTTGCCGTGCTGCCCGAGGCAGATAAGTTTGAGGTGAACATCAACGAGGGAGAGATCAAATGGGATACCTTCCGATCATCAGGTGCCGGTGGTCAGAACGTAAACAAGGTGGAATCGGGTGTGCGCCTGCGCTATATGTGGAAGAACCCCAACACCGGCGAGACCGAGGAGATCCTGATAGAGTGTACCGAGACCCGTGACCAGCCCAAGAACAAGGAGCGCGCCCTGAGCCGTCTGTACACCTTTATCTATGACAAGGAGCATCAGAAATACGTGGATGACATCGCCAGCAGGAGAAAGAGTCTGGTATCTACCGGTGACCGTAGTGCGAAGATCCGCACCTACAACTTCCCTCAAGGACGCGTTACCGACCATCGTATCGGTTATACCACCCATGATCTTCAGGGATTCCTCGGCGGTGACATCCAGCCCATGATTGATGCCCTCACCGTAGCCGAGAATGCCGAACGCATGAAAGAAGCAGAACTATAGTTTAGGGTTTAGAGCTATTCCCTCATTGCGGGCTTGACCCGCAATCTCATCCGTGTTATCTGCAGGAGATCCCGGATCAAGTCCGGGATGAGGAGATTAAGTCTGGGATGAGAGTTTATGATTACTTGATGTATTTCCATAAAATAAAATAAGATGACAAGAAAAGAACTCATACAACAAATATTTCAGAAACAATCGTTTCTCTGTGTGGGTCTGGATACTGACTTGAAAAAGATCCCACAACATCTTCTTACAGAGGAAGATCCACTCTTTGTCTTCAACAAAGAGATTATCGACGCTACAGCACCCTATTGCGTAGCGTACAAGCCCAACCTGGCCTTTTATGAGGCCTTCGGACTGAAAGGTATGGAGGCGTTCGAGAAGACCGTCAACTACCTGAAGGAGAACTACCCCCATCATCTGATCATCGCAGATGCCAAGCGCGGGGATATCGGCAATACCTCTACGATGTATGCGCGTACCTTCTTTGAGGAGTACCAGGTAGATGCCCTTACGGTGGCCCCTTACATGGGTATCGACTCCGTAACGCCGTTCCTGCAGTATGATGGCAAATGGGTAATCCTGCTGGCGCTGACCAGTAATAAGGGATCGCTGGATTTCCAACTGATGACGGATGTGGAAGGTAAACGACTCTTCGAGCGGGTGCTCGAGAAATCTCAGGAATGGGGTAACGCAGAGAATATGATGTATGTGGTAGGCGCCACCCGTGGTTCCCTCTTTGAGGATATCCGTAAGATTGCTCCCGATCATTTCCTGTTGGTTCCCGGTGTGGGCGCTCAGGGCGGATCCCTGGATGAGGTTTGTAAGTATGGCATGAACAAAGACTGTGGCCTCATCGTCAACTCCTCACGTGGTATTATCTACGCCAGTCAGGATACCGACTTTGCCGAGGCAGCCGCCCGTGAGGCAAAGAAGATACAGGAACAGATGGCAACAAAACTGTCTGAAATCAAATAACAGAGCGTATGACTGACGGTAAGATGATCAACGATCCTGTGCATGGATTCATCAAGGTGCCACCAGGACTCTTGTTGGATATCGTCAATCATCCTTTGATGCAGCGTCTCACCCGTATCAAACAGCTGGGACTCGCATCGGTGGTGTACCCTTCTGCACAACATACCCGTTTTCAGCATTCCATCGGTGCCTTCCACCTGATGAGTGAGGCGATACGATCGTTGCAACAGAAGGGCATCTTCATCTTCGACTCAGAGGCAGAGGCTGTATGTGCCGCCATCCTGATGCATGATATCGGTCATGGTCCGTTCTCACATGTCCTGGAGAATACCTTGATACACGGCATCACCCATGAGGAGATCTCTCTGATGATGATGGAGCAGATCAATCATGAGATGAACGGTGCCCTGAACCTGGCCATGATCATCTATAAGGATGAGTACAACAAGAAGTTCCTGCATCAGTTGATCAGCAGTCAGCTGGACATGGACCGTCTGGATTATCTCCGTCGTGACTCTTTCTTCACCGGTGTGCAGGAAGCGAGCATAGGCTCCGACCGCATCATCAAGATGCTCGATGTGGTAGACGACCGGTTGGTAGTCAATGCCAAAGGCATCTATTCCATCGAGAACTACCTGACGTCACGCCGACTGATGTATTGGCAGGTGTATCTGCATAAGACCACCGTGGCATACGAAAAGCTGTTAGTCAACTGTCTTACGAGGGCCCGTGATCTGGCATCACAGGGAAAAGAACTCTTCTGCACACCTGCCCTGCGATACTTCCTGTATCAGCATATCGATGCCGTTCACTTCGCACAACATCCTGAGGCATTGCAGTATTACGAACTGCTTGACGACAGTGATATATGGAGTGCCATCAAGGTGTGGATGCACGATGACGACAAGATACTCGCCACCCTGGCATCCAACCTCGTCAAGAGAATCCTGTTCCGGGTGGAGATCTATGACGAACAGGTTCCTGAGGAACGGATCCAGGATATACGACAACTCCTCATGGATAAACTGAGTATCAGCAAAGAGGAGACCCGGTATTTCGTGAGTGTCAATGAAATTCACAAGGATATGTACGATATCCATGATGACCACATCGATATTCTGCTTCCTGACGGCACGATAAAAGACATATCAGAGGCATCGGATTTACTCTATAATGCCATACATTATTATAAAAATAGCAAAAATTACCTTTGCTATCACCGAATATAAAGATTTATTATTACCTTTGCATCGTTTATCAAAGTATTTTATATGGAATTTTCAGCAAAACAAATAGCTTCTTTTTTACAAGGAACGATAGAGGGCGATGAAAACGCAACCGTTCATTCATTTGCAAAGATAGAAGAAGGAAAAGCTGGTGCTATCTCATTTCTTTCAAATCCTAAATATCTCCATTATATCTACGAAACAGAATCATCCATCGTATTAATCAACGAGGATGTAGAACTGGAAAAGCCCGTCAAGGCTACCCTCATCCGCGTGAAGAATGCCTATGAGTGTGTGGCCCGTCTGCTGCAGTTGTACGACAGTATGCAGCCCAAGAAGCAGGGCATCGATCCACTGGCGTTTATCGCTAAGTCGGCAAAGATCGGTGAGAACTGTTATATCGGAGCCTTCGCATATATCGGAGAGAATGTAGAGATTGGCGACAATGCCCAGATCTATCCGCACGTGGTGATCGAAGACCGTGTGAAGATCGGCAGCCAGTGTCTGTTATACCCCAATGTAAGCATCTATCATGACTGTGTCCTGGGCAATCAGGTAACCATCCATTCCGGTAGTGTTATCGGCGCTGATGGATTTGGATTCGCTCCGCAGGCAGAAGGCTACGAGAAGATTCCACAGATCGGTAATGTGATTATCGAAGACCAGGTGGAGATCGGTGCCAACAGTTGTGTAGACCGTTCCACCATGGCAAGCACCATCGTGAGAAAAGGTGTGAAGTTGGATAATCTTGTACAGATCGCACACAACTGTGAGGTGGGTGAGAATACGGTCATGTCTGCTCAGGTAGGTATTGCCGGAAGTACGAAGGTAGGCCAATGGTGTATGTTTGGTGGTCAGGCTGGCGTTGCCGGTCATATCACCGTCGGTGACAAGACCTTCCTCGGTGCCCAGTGTGGTTTGAACAGTGGCACTAAGGGAAATGTGCAGTTGATCGGTACTCCCGCCATGGACCCCAAGGGATTCTTCAAATCATCTGTCATCTTCAGGAAGTTACCTGACATGTACAAACAGTTGGATCAGTTACAGAAAGAGATTGATACCTTGAAAAGCAAGCTTGAGGCATGTCCCCAGGGAGAAAAGCTTGCATGATTTATCCAAGAAAAATTAGTTTTTATGATAACATTGAAACAAAAAACATTAAAAGGCAGTTTCTCACTCTTCGGTAAAGGATTACATACCGGACTGAGTATCACCGTCACTTTTAACCCTGCTCCAGAGAATACCGGTTATAAGATCCAACGTATTGACTTGGAGAATGAGCCGATCATCGATGCCGTGGCAGAGAACGTCGTTGAGACCACCCGCGGAACGGTATTGGCAAAAGGGGATGCCAGGGTAAGCACCGTAGAGCATGGCATGTCAGCATTGTATGCCTTGGGTATCGACAACTGTCTGATACAGGTGAACGGTCCGGAGTTCCCGATCCTTGATGGTTCTGCCATTCCCTATGTCAAGAAGATTGAGGAGATCGGCATGGTAGAGCAGAACGCTCCGAAAGACTACTATATCATCCGTCATAAGATAGAGGTGAAAGACGAGGCCAGCGGTTCTTGCATCACCATCCTTCCCGATGAGGACTTCTCTATCACAGCCATGTGTTCCTTCCAGTCGAAGTTTATCAGCAGTCAGTTTGCTACGCTTGATAACATGCAGGACTACGCCAAGGAGATTGCCCCGGCAAGAACCTTCGTCTTCGTACGTGATATCGTCCCCCTGTTGAATGCCAACCTGATCAAAGGTGGTGACCTGGACAACGCCATCGTGATCTACGAACGTCAGTTGGAGCAGGAGCAGATGGATAAGTTGACGGATCTGCTGGGTGTTCCCCACATGGATGCCAACAAGATCGGATATGTACAGCATAAGCCATTGGTATGGGATAATGAGTGTACCCGTCATAAGCTGTTGGATGTCATTGGTGATATGGCCTTGATAGGCAAACCTATTAAGGGACGTATCGTGGCCACACGCCCCGGACACACCATCAACAACAAGTTTGCCCGTCTGTTGCGTAAAGAGATCCGTAAGCACGAGATACAAGCACCTATCTACGATCCCAATGAGGCACCGGTGATGGATGTCAACAAGATCCGTGAGTTACTCCCCCACCGCTACCCCATGCAACTGGTAGATAAGGTGATCAAGCTCGGTCCTTCCTCTATCGTAGGAGTAAAGAACGTGACCAGCAACGAACCGTTCTTCCAGGGTCACTTCCCCGAAGAGCCCGTCATGCCGGGTGTACTGCTCATTGAGGCGATGGCACAATGCGGTGGATTGCTCGTTTTGAACACCGTAGAGGAGCCGGAGCGTTGGAGCACCTATTTCCTGAAGATCGACAACGTGAAGTTCCGTCAGAAGGTGGTACCTGGTGACACCCTGCTCTTTAAGGTTGATCTTTTGGCACCCCTGCGTCATGGCATCAGTTCTATGAGAGGATATATCTTTGTAGGAGACAATATCGTAGCTGAGGCTACCTTTACTGCACAAATCATCAAAAATAAATAAGTATATGAATATTATTGATCCAAGAGCTTATGTTCATCCAGAGGCAAAACTGGGCGATGGCAATGTGATCGGTCCGTTCTGCTTTATCGACAAGAACACAGTTATCGGTGATAATAACGTGATGCAAAACAGTGTTACCATCAACTATGGTGCACGCATCGGTAATAACAACGAGATATTCCCCGGAGCAAGTATCTCTACAAAGCCACAGGACCTGAAGTTCCGTGGTGAGGATACGATCTGTGAGGTGGGTGACAACAACAGTATTCGTGAGAATGTCACCATCTCTCGTGGAACAGCCAGCAAGGGAACGACGATTGTTGGATCCAACAACCTGCTGATGGAGAATATGCACATTGCCCACGACTGTGTGATCGGTAACGGATGTATCATCGGCAACTCCACGAAGTTTGCCGGAGAGGTTGTTGTAGATGACAATGCCATCATCAGTGCCACCGTGCTCTTCCATCAGTTTGTTCATGTGGGTGGTTATGTGATGATACAAGGCGGTAGTCGCACCTCGCAAGATATCCCACCCTATATCATTGCCGGAAAAGAACCCATTCGCTATGCCGGTGTGAACTTAGTAGGACTTCGTCGTCGCGGCTTCAGTAATGAGACGATCCAGAATATCCATGAGGCATACCGACTGCTCTATTCCAAGGGATTGCTCAAAGAAGGTATCGAAGAGATCAAGAACAACCTGCCGATCACCCCAGAGATCCAATATATCATTGATTTCGTGGAATCATCAAAGCGCGGCATCATCCGTTGAAATGAGAAAATCACTGATCGTTATACTCGGCCCCACAGGGGTAGGCAAAACAGATGTCTGCCTCCGTGTGGCTGAGTTTTTTCATATACCTATTATAAATGCCGACTCCCGACAGATCTTTCAGGAGATTCCCATAGGGACAGCTGCCCCCACTCCACAACAACAGCAGCGGGTGAAGCATTATATGGTAGGCAACCATCAACTGTCAGACTATTACAGTGCATCAATGTACGAACAGGATGTGCTGAAGATTCTCGATGACGAATTCCAAAGACATGATATCGCCCTACTCAGCGGGGGATCAATGATGTATGTCGATGCTGTATGCAATGGCATCGATGACATACCCACGGTGGATGATGAGACCCGGGAGTGGATGAAAGAGCGTTATGCCAAAGAAGGTCTCGAATCACTATGCAAAGAGTTAAAGCTGCTGGATCCCGAATACTATGCGATCGTCGACAAAAAGAACTACCGCAGGGTAATCCATGCGCTGGAGATCATCCATTGTACAGGGAAAACCTATACCTCCTTCCGCACAAACACCCATAAGGAACGTCCTTTTAACATCATAAAAATCGGTTTAACCAGAGACCGTAACGAATTATACGACAGGATCAACCGTAGGGTTGACAAGATGATGGAGGAAGGGTTGCTTGATGAAGCCCGCAGGATGTATCCGCTACGTCAGTTGAATGCGCTGAATACGGTAGGTTACAAAGAACTGTTTAATTACTTCGATGGCGTATGGTCGTTGGAGGAGGCCGTGGAGCGCATCAAAGGGAACACCCGCAGATACTGTCGTAAACAACTCACCTGGTATAAGAACAACCCGGAGATCACCTGGTTCCACCCCGATCATGTGGAAGAAATCATAAATTTTATTGAATCCTTAACATAATAAACGGTAATGAAGGAAGGTTATTCCTTTATTTTTATTATCTTTGCACGATATAATAATAAAAACTACAATCATCATGAACATTCGCGAATCATGGATCGGAAAACTACTATCATGGTTTAAAGGTTTCTTTTCCTGGTATAAGTCTCTCTATAAAGGAAAGAAGTGGTATACCAAAACAATCGTTGGTTTTATATCACTCATCCTCATGTTTATCATCTATCTGGGGATGGTGGACATCAACTTCCTTTGGTTGTTTGGTAAGAGTCCTGGCTTCTTCTCCGGTATCAAAGATCCTCAGACCAGTGAGGCCTCAGAGATATACAGTGCGGATGGTGTGCTGATCGGAAAATATTTCAGTGAGAACCGCACCCCCGTGAAATACGAGGAGGTGAACCCTGCTTTCTGGAAAGCCCTTATCGACACGGAGGATGAGCGATTCTATAAGCATAGAGGTGTGGATGTCATCGGATTATTAGGCGCTGTCAAAGATGCCGTGCTTCATCATGATGCCCGTGGTGGTTCTACCATCACCCAACAGTTGGCCAAGAATATGTTCCGTGTGCGTACGCAGTATTCTACCGGTCTGCTCGGAAAGATCCCCGGTGTGAAGATGCTCATCATGAAGACCAAGGAATGGATCATCGCCAGTAAACTGGAGTATCTCTTCGAAAAGAAAGAGATTCTCACCATGTATGCCAACACAGTGGATTTCGGTTCTAATGCCTTCGGTATCAAGACGGCATGTAAGACCTATTTCAACACCACCCCTGCTGAACTGAAGACCGAACAGGCTGCAGTATTGGTGGGTATGCTGAAGGCCACTACCTACTACAATCCTATCGCCAACCCCAAGAACTCGGAGAGAAGGCGTAATCAGGTACTCGATAACATGGTACATCTGGGAGATCTTACTGCTAAGGAATGTGACTCTCTGAAACAAATACCTATCACACTGGATTATAGTGTGGAGACCAATTACGATGGACAGGCCAAGTATTTCCGTGAGGCAGTGGCTCACTACCTGGAGGACTGGTGCAAAGAGAACTCGTATGACCTGTACAGCAGTGGTCTGAAGATTTACACCACCATTGATACGCGCATGCAGAAATATGCGGAGGAAGCAGCTACCACACAGATGAAGCAGGTGCAGCAGAACTTCAACAACCACTGGGGTAAGCAAGAACCATGGCAGGATGAGACACATAACGTGATTCCCAACTTCATTGAGGGTATCGCCAAGAAACTGCCGGTATACAAATATCTCACGAAGAAATATCCCAATCAGCCCGACTCCGTGGACTACTATCTGAACCAGCCTCATACGGTGAAAGTGTTCGACTATGAGAATGGCACGATAGAGAAAGAGATGTCTACCATGGACTCCATCCGTTATATGGTTCGTTTCATGCACTGTTCCTTCGTGGCCATGGAACCTCAGACGGGATATGTGAAAGCATGGGTAGGTGATATCGACTTTGACTCTTGGAAATATGATAAGGTGACAGCAATGCGGCAGCCGGGATCAACCTTTAAGCTGTTCGTATATACAGAGGCCATGAACCAAGGACTCACACCTTGTGACAAGCGCAGGGATGAGTATTTCTCCATGGAGGTATACGACAGTAAACAGAAGAAGATGGTGCGATGGACACCCTCTAATGCCGATGGAAGATTCTCAGGTGACTCCATTCCTCTGAAAGCTGCTTTCGCAAAGAGTATCAACTCGGTAGCCGTGCGCTTAGGACAAGAGATGGGCATCAAGAATATCATTGCCACAGCACAGGATATGGGTATTCACAGTAAACTGGATGATACACCGTCATTGGCTTTAGGTTCTTCTGACGTGAACCTGCTGGAGATGGCTGATGCCTACTGTTGTATAGCAAACGACGGTAAGCATATCGACCCTGTGCTGGTTACACATATCGTTGACAAGAATGGTAAAGAGGTATACAGAGCACCGAAAGAAGTGAAACAAGTTATCCCCTATAAGAGTGCTTTCCTCATGCAGAAGATGATGATGGGTGGACTGCGCGAGCCTGGCGGCACATCCATGAGTCTGAACCACTGGGTGGGTGTACGTAAAGCCTTAGACACGGAGTTCGGTGGAAAGACAGGTACCTCTAACAATCACTCCGATGCTTGGTTTATGTGCATCAGTCCGAATATCGTCTGCGGTGCGTGGGTAGGTGGAGAATACCGTTGTATCCATTTCCGAACCGGTGCCCTTGGTCAAGGTTCTAAGACAGCATTGCCCATCTGCGGCTATTTCCTGGAATCACTGATGAATGATCCGAACTTCTCCCAGTATCATGGCAAATTCAAGAAACCATCCGAAGAGGATATCGTATCCAGTCTATATGAGTGTTCCAGCTACTACGTGCAAAGACGTGACACCTCAGATATCGACTCCCTCGCGATGATGGACGATGAGATCCTTCTCGATGAAGAGGGTAATCCGATCATCCATGAGGAAACGGAAGGGAATACCACGGATCCTAACAGCCCAGAAAAGAAAACTGAGAAGGTAAAGGAACAGGCGGTAACCTTTGATGACTTGTAATGGCCAACAAGAAATACGATATCGGTGAGATCGATCTGGATAATCAGGAATTGCAACAGGCGCTGCAAATCATACAGTATACGCGCAGGTCGCTGTTCCTGACCGGTAAGGCGGGTTCCGGAAAATCCACCTTACTGAAGTATATCTGTAATACCACCAAAAAGAAATATGTGGTATTGGCACCCACCGGTATCGCTGCCATTAATGTGGGGGGTGTCACCCTGCACAGTTTCTTCAAGATCCCTTTTCACCCCCTGTTGCCCAACGACAGCCGCTTCAGCTACCGGCATATCAGGGAGACCCTGAAATATAACAATGAGAAGAAGAAACTGCTACGTGAACTGGAACTGATCATTATTGATGAGATATCCATGGTACGTGCAGACATTATCGATTTCATCGACAAGATCCTGCGGGTATACAACCGTAATATGCGTGAGCCGTTCGGAGGTAAGCAGTTACTTCTGGTGGGTGATATGTATCAGCTGGAACCGGTAGTGAAGGAAGAGGATCGCAAAATGCTCCAGCCCTTCTACCCTTCTTCTTTCTTCTTTGATGCCCGCGTGTTCCGAGAGTTTCAACTGGTAAGCATAGAATTGAAAAAGGTATATCGCCAGAAAGATCCTGTCTTTATCACGATCCTTGACCATGTACGTACCAGTAAGGTATCTGCTCTTGATCTGCAGATGCTTAACAAAAGAGTGGATGAACCGATGGTACAACAGGATAATCAGTTGGCCATCACCCTCTCCTGTCGTAGGGATACCGTCGACTATATCAACACGCAAGAGTTGGATAAGCTACCCGGAGACCCCACTCTCTTTAAGGGCACCATCACAGGGGAGTTCCCTGAGAGTAACTTGCCCACACCCATTGAACTATATCTAAAGCCGGGTGCTCAGATCATCTTCATCAAGAATGATATGGACAAACGCTGGGTGAACGGTACCCTTGGCGTGATAGAAGCCATCGATGAAGAGACAGCCCTCCTCTATGTCATCACTGAAGATGGGGAGGAATATGAGGTAGAACCGGCACAGTGGAGCAATATCCGTTATACCTTTAATGAGAAGGAGCAGAAGATAGAGGAAGAGGAGATCGGTGTCTACCGCCAGTTCCCTATTCGTCTGGCATGGGCCATCACGATCCATAAGAGTCAGGGCCTCACTTTCCGTCATGTGAATATCGATCTTACCGGAGGTGTCTTTGCAGGAGGACAGACCTACGTGGCACTGAGTCGCTGTGTTTCGTTAGAAGGTCTGTCACTCACCGAACCAATCCGCAGAGAGGATATCTTCGTACACAATGAGGTGGTCAACTATGCACAACAATACAACAACCAGCAGCATATCCACCAAGCCCTGTCAGAGAGCAAAGCCGACAAGGAGTATTATGATGCCGTAACAGCTTTTGAGAAAGGTGATTACGATGGTTTCTTGAATCATTTCTTCGTGGCTATCCACAGTCGTTATGATATTGAGAAGCCCGCTGCCAAACGACTCATCAGAAGGAAACTCTCTGTCATCAACCGATTAAGACAAGAGAAAGAAACACTCCAGAAAGAGATAGATGATCAGAAAACCTATCTCGAGAAACTATCCGTGGAATATATCATGATGGGTAAAGAATGCGAGCGTGAGCAGATGTGGGAGGCAGCGATAGCCAACTACAACAAAGCACTGCATCTACGCCCGGATTCTCTCGAAGCCAAGAAACGTCTTAAAGCTCTTCGAAAGAAAGTCAAAGAATAGACGTTTCTGTTATTTAACTATACAGATACCGTTTGATACTCATCTTAGGAGTTTTCTCAAAGGGTTCATCCACCAGTACCACCTTATTTAATTTACTGTACACCGGCAATGACCGATTGGCAGCAGTACGGATCGTCTCGGGTATTTCTGCCTTGGTCTTCTTGTCGGTATCCTCGGGGATATCAGGATAGACAAGGGCCACCAACTTACCGTTACGATCCACCACCAACGATTCTACGACATACGGACAGCCGGATAGCACAGCCTCTATTTCCTCTGGATAGATATTCTGTCCGGAGGAGTTGAGGATCATCGATTTGATACGTCCACGGATAAAGATATTCCCCTCTTCATCCATCGTACCCAAATCACCTGTACGGAACCAGCCGTCATCAGTAAATGCCATCATGTTTGCCTCGGGGTTCTTATAGTAGCCAATTGTCATATTAGCTCCACGTGCCTGAATCTCACCCGCTTCATTCTTGGGATCCTCAGAGATAATCCTGAGTTCATGAACAGGTTTTCCACACGATCCGGGCACGAAGTTGGTCCACCACTCCCATCCTAACAATGGACAGGCTTCAGTCATACCATAACCCACGGTAAAAGGCAGTCGTATCGTCGTAAAACACTGTTCTACCTCAGGCTTAAGTGAGGCGCCACCCATGATAAAACAGCGCACCCTCCCACCGAAGGCAGACAGTATCTTCCTACGTACAAGCTTATATATCAGTTTGTTGGCATAAGGTATGGAAAGCAAACGGTCCATCTTCTCCAAAGCCGGTTTGATGGAATTGGCATATACCTTCTCCATCACCAAAGGAACAGTGACGACCATATAGGGTTTTACCTCTTTCATCGCCTTGAGCAGGGTTGTGGGTGATGGTGTCTTTCCTAAGAAATACACGGTGACCCCATCCACATTGGGATGGATAAACTCAATAGCCAACCCATACATATGGGCCATGGGGAGCATAGACACGATCGTCTCTCCAGGTTTATTGGGGAAATGGGTATTACTGAACTCATCAGTATCTGATAGGGCACCATACGTAAGCATCACCCCCTTAGGGTTACCGGTGGTTCCTGAGGTGTAGTTGATGATAGCCAACTTATCCCAGTTGTCAGCAGGATAAGAGATATTCTCCGGCTTGATACCGTTGTGATAAGTGCTTTCAAATGTATGCATGCGGTTTTCCCATGCTTTGGCAACACGCTCGTCACGATGCCACAACAGTCGATGGTCTTTCACGTTGATGACTGCTTTTACCGACGGCATCTGTTCCGGATTCAGTTTTTGCCAGATATCCTCATCCGTAAAGAGCAGCACGCTGTCAGAATGATGGGTCAGGGCTGTGATACTTGATGGATGGAAATCAGCCAGCAGAGGCACTGCCACACATTCATTCACATTGATATCCCAAAACGTCATGGCCCAACGGGCAGAGTTACGCGCACAGAGGGCCATCTTACTGCGCTTGGTGATGCCTGCCTCTGAAAGGAAGAGTCTGAACTGTTCAATGTCTGTGGCCAACTGCGCATAGGTATACGACTCTCCGCCATAGTCACAGAGTGCCTTCTTGTTCCACTGCGCCTTCACAGTGTCTTCCAGTTTTTTCAGATAATGTTTCATCTACTTTCTGTTTTAAAAATAAAAACTTGTCATACAAGGAAAAATACAGAAAGAGGATAAATGGAGGATATGTCAACAACCACATATCCTCCATAAGGACGTAATTCCCTCACGGGAATCAAATAATTACTTCGTATAAAGAGCTACGATGGTCTCGTATTTCTCCTGCTTACCAGAAGTCTGCTTGGGCTCCTCTACTTTCTTACCATACTCATAGATCTGCTCCATAGTCAACTTACCGTCTTCGAAGTCCTTACCGATACCACTGTCGAAAGAGGCATAGCGCTCCTTCAGCATAGCGGGCAGTTCACTCTCTTCGAGGATAGCAGCAGCATTGAGCAAAGCACGTGCCATAGCATCCATACCACTGATATGAGCGATGAAGATATCCTCAGGATCGGTAGAGTTACGACGGAGTTTTGCATCGAAGTTAGTACCACCGTTGCCAAAACCACCATTGCGGATGATCTGCATCATAGCCTGTGTGAGCTCGTAGTTGTCGATGGGGAACTGATCGGTATCCCATCCGTTCTGAGCATCACCACGGTTAGCGTCGATACTTCCTAAGAATCCGTTATCTACAGCCACTGCCAACTCATGCTCAAAGGTGTGTCCTGCCAGTGTAGCGTGGTTCACCTCGATATTTACCTTGAAGTCCTTATCCAGACCATTGGCACGGAGGAAGCCAATCACTGTCTCTGTATCCACGTCATACTGATGCTTGGTGGGCTCCATGGGTTTCGGTTCGATAAGGAAGGTTCCGGTAAAGCCTTTTGCACGTGCATAGTCACGGGCAGCCTTCAACATCTGTGCCAGGTGATCCTTCTCACGCTGCATCTGGGTGTTCAGCAGACTCTGATAACCCTCACGTCCACCCCAGAATACATAGTTGGTACCTCCCAGTTTGATGGTGGCATCGATAGCATTCTTGATCTGAACGGCTGCACGAGCCACAACATCAAAGTCGGGATTGGTAGCAGCACCGTTCATATATCGTTTGTTACCAAACACGTTGGCAGTACCCCACAACAGTTTGATACCTGTCTCGGCCATCTTCTCCTTAGCATAGTCGGTAATGGCTTTCATGCGAGCCTCATACTCCTCAATCGTGTCAGCCTCGTCAACCAGGTCAATATCATGGAAACAGAAATACTCGATGCCCAACTTCTGCATGATCTCAAAACCAGCATCCATCTTATCCTTGGCACGCTGCACAGCATCCTCTGCCTTATCCCACTCATAAGAACGGGTCTGACCACCAAACTGATCAGCAGAAGCGCCACCCAGTGTGTGCCACCAAGCCATAGCAAACTTCAGCCAGTCCTTCATCTTTTTTCCCATTACAACACGCTCCGGCTCATAATAATGAAAAGCCATCACATCCTTGTTGTCCACACCCTTAAACGGAATCTTTCCGATCTGGGGAAAATACTCTTTTACCATATTGATTAATGTTTTTAGATATAATATTTAATGAATAATCTTCATGAGTTGTTCTTTCCATGCGACATAGGCCTGCTGATATTCCTGTGCCCGATGCTCATCCGGCGTGATTACCTGCAGTCGTTTCAGATTGGCGAATGCCTCTTCATGGTCTTTGTACAGTCCACAACCGATGCCTGCACCTAAGGCAGCACCCACACTGCCGTCGGTCTCGTACAACTCGATCGTGGCACCAGAGACAGATGCTAAAGTGTTCCTGAAGATATCACTCAAGAACATATTGGCCTTACCGGCATGTATCTTATGGATATCCATACCCATCTGCTGCATCACCTCCATACCGTAACAGAAACTGAAGACGATACCCTCTTGTGCAGCTCGCATGAGATGCGCCTTACCATGCTTATTAAACTGTACACCGTGGAAGGAACAGCCCGTCTCTCTGTTTTCCAGCACACGCTCTGCTCCATTGCCGAAAGGTATCACCTGGATACCGTCAGATCCGATAGGCACCTGTGCCATCATCTCGTTCATTCCGGCATACGAGATTCCCTCCGGAGCGATATTCCTACGTACCCAGGCATTCAGGATACCCGTGCCATTGATACACAGTAATACGCCCAGACGCTCTTTATCCGGGGCATAGTTGACATGCGCAAAGGTGTTTACCCTACTCTTCTGATCGTAATTCACTTCACCCAGCACACCATATACCACACCAGATGTACCTGCAGTAGAGGCAATCTCTCCAGGATTGAAGACGTTGAGTGACAAGGCGTTATTCGGCTGGTCACCGGCTCTATAAGAAATAGGTGTGCCTTCCTTCAGTCCGAGTTCCTCGGCAGCATGCTTGCAGACCGTACTCTGAATACTGAAGGTAGGAACGATATCTGACAACAGTTGTTTATCGATACCATAATAATCCAGTAAGAACTGTGCCGGCCGCTTCTCCTTGAAGTCCCACATCATACCTTCACTCAGTCCACTGATGGTGGTATTGGCGATACCACTCAGTCGCATGGCGATATAGTCACCCGGCAACATGATCTTATCAATCTTTTCGTAGATGTCCGGCTCATTCTCTTTCACCCATGCCAGTTTGGAGGCGGTGAAGTTACCAGGAGAGTTGAGGATATGTGACAGACAATGCTCATGACCGATCTCATTGAAAGCCTTCTCACCATAGGGAACGGCACGTGAATCGCACCAGATGATACTGGGGCGTAACACCTCTTGGTTCTTGTCTACACATACCAGACCGTGCATCTGATAAGAGATACCGATCGCACAGATATCCTCACCCTTTGCCTGGGTGTCACTCATGATCTTACTCAATGCAGCCTTGGCATATCCCCACCACATCGATGGTTCCTGCTCGGCCCATCCTGTCTGCTTTGCAATGATAGGAGCCTCCGACTCCGGGTAGAAAGCAGAGGCAGCACACTGTCCGTTGTCAGCATCAACCAGGGATGCCTTCACAGAAGAACTGCCGATATCAAATCCCAATAAATATCTTTTTGCCATATCTTAAAAATGCTCTAAACTCTTAACTCTCATCCCGGACTTGATCCGGGATCTCATCCTTTGCTTGCAGCAGATTGCGGGTCAAGCCCGCAATGAGGGAATAGCTCTAAAACCTGAGCTCTAATTATCGTGCAAACCGAATGCAGTAAGCTTGCTTATTGCTGAGGTGCAGCCGATAATCACGGCGAAGCCGTAAACTCTTAGAACGTATAATTAAATCCTAAAGAAGCATACTCCTTGAACTGCCAGTAGGCATGATGACCGTCGCGCTTGCTGGCATCATCGAATCGTGGATAGATAAACAACTTACTCGAGATATACTTGTTAAACTGGAAGGTAAAGGTATTCTCCCACTCTAACTCCGCACGGTGATAGGTGGAGTATCCATACAGACGGGTCTTCCAGTTGATATTATCCGAGAATTTCCAAGTCAGGTCCACGGTGCACATCGAACCGAGATCATGCAGCATATGGTGATCCTCCTCCAGTCCATAACGCGTGGCCAGTTCTTTTCTGCCCACATATCGGAAGTTATACGACAATGGTGACAGCTGGATATTACCCGTAAGCTTCTTCTTGAACCAGTTCACCGTGTAGTTCATACCGATAGAGATATTCAGATTGAAGGGCGACATGAAAGCACTGTAGGTACGCACATCGTTCTTCTTATATCCCTTCATAAACTGTGTGTATGCCAACACGTTGAGGGTGTAATACCAGTTCTTGGTGGCTTGCAGACCCAATTTGCTGGTCAGACGCAGCAGGTCTTCAGAGGTCTTCAGACTATGCAGACTATCGGCCTTACTCGTCTGGAATCCCAATTTCATCTCGAGTTTGTTATCCCACTTCACCTTCTGTTTGTTATTATAGTTGGCCTCCAGGGTGATACTTCCCACCATCGAATAGTTGCTCTCACCACCTTTATACCAGTTGCCCGATACATAGTTTTGCAGGAACTGCAGGTAGTGATCACCCTTGTACGTCCAGAAATTCGGTTTGGTCACCACGACATCCACAGGGGCATCGATCACCTCTTGTGGAGCCGGAGCATCCTTCTTCTCAAGAGCCACCTCCGTACGTATCGGGGTGGTAATAGTCTCGTCGATTCCTCCGGCATCACGCAGCTGTTTTTCACTGTTCGTGACATATTCCGGATGGTTCAGGTAAATATTCAACAAGGCATCATCAACTGCCTGATCATAAACATCTTGCTCCCTATCGCGAAGATACAGGTTATGCTGGGCGATAGCATGATAGAAGGTGGATGGTGCGAATAGTCGGTATTGGTTGTAGGCAGACATCTGCGGGGTGACTGTCGACTTCCAGATCCTACGTCTTGCCTGCCTGATAGAATCTCCGTAATCGGGTTTATTCGGGGTCACCACACTGTCAGTATCCGTAGTCTGTGCCTGCGAACACAAACATCCTAAAAACAATATAGTAGATAATAAGAATCTCATACAAAAACATTTTCAACATCTGCAAAGGTAATAAAATCCAAGAATACTGCAAAAAAAAAAGTATTAAATTTCAACGGAAAGGAAAATGTATTAAAACTGTCAGGAAAGTGTATAATAACTACCAGTAAAGTGTATAATAACTGGTAGAAAAGAGTACTTTAACTATGACAAAAGGTGGTAGATCAATTTACGGCATGATGATTGTACGTTTTTAAGTGAAAGTTTAGGAAACAAAGTCTGTAGTTTTTTTGTCAGAAACATGAAAATTTGTACCTTTGCAAAATATTACGCATAAAGAAAATATAATAATTAAATAAGAAATGGATAAAAATACGATTATCGGCTTTATTCTGATTGCCGCAATACTGATAGGTTATAGTTGGTGGCAGCAGCCATCTGCGGAACAGATCGCCGAGATGAAACGACAAGACTCTCTGGCACTCGTTGCCAAGGAAAAAGCACAGAAAGAAGCAAAAACACTGCAGAAAGCTGCACAGTTAGCCCAGAAAGAAAAAGAAAAGGCTGCCCTGGAAGATACCACAGCACTCTTCCACAACGCCCTCAATGGCACCGCTTCTACCGTGGTACTGAAGAACAGCAAGGTAGAACTCACCCTGAATACCAAGGGTGGAACAGTAGAGAAGGCTGTCATCAAGAATTTCAAGGACCAGGAAGGACATAACGATGTGACGCTGTTCGACAAGCAGGATCAGCAACTGAAGTTTATGCTTACCGGCAAAGAGAATAACTTCATCACCTCCGACTTTTATTTCACCCCATCAGAAGTGACCGACACCACGGTCACCATGACAGCTGATGCCGGCAACGGACGACAACTGGTTTTGAAATACCGTTTGGGTAACAGTTACATGTTGCACATGTCTATGCAGGCCGTTGGTATGGCTGGACTGTTCCCTCCCACCATCAAGGAGATGGATATTCAGTGGGATGAGCACTGTCGTCAGCAGGAGCGGGGCTTCACCTTTGAGAACCGCTATGCCAGCATCACCTATCACTATCCTGAGGGAGGTACCGATAAGTTGAATGACCAGAAGGATGTGGTTGACAAGAAGGTGGATGAGGCGATCGACTGGGTATGCTTCAAGACACAGTTCTTCTCTTCCATGATCATCGCCAAAGATAATTTCGCACCCAACGCCACAATGACTTCTCTCCTCCAGGAGAAGGGTTCGAAATACCTGAAGCAGTATTCTGCCAAGATGAAGACCGCCTTCGACCCCACTGGTCAGCAGCCTTCACAGTTTGAGTTCTACTACGGCCCGAACGATTTCCGTGTGCTGCAGAGCGTAGAGAAAGAGAGCACCTTCGGCAAGAACCTGCAGATGGAGCGCCTCGTATACCTCGGATGGTGGATCATCCGCCCGATCAATAGATGGTTTACCCTGTATGTCTTCGACTGGCTGACATCTTTCGGTTTCAACATGGGTATCGTCTTGATCCTGATTACCTTGCTGCTCAAGGCTATCACCTACCCACTGGTGAAGAAGAGTTATATGTCATCAGCTAAGATGAGAGTACTGAAACCGAAACTCGACGAGGCTACTAAGCAGTATGACAAGCCCGAGGACCAGATGCAGAAACAGCAGGCTATGATGGCAATGTATAGCAAATATGGTGTCAGTCCGCTGAGTGGCTGTCTGCCGATGCTTATACAGATGCCTATCTGGATGGCCCTGTTCTTCTTCGTGCCTAACGCTATCCAGTTGCGTGGTGAGAAATTCCTGTGGATCAACGACCTGAGTACGTACGACCCCATCATCACCTGGGATAAGAATATCTGGATGATCGGCGACCACCTGTCACTCACCTGTATCCTCTTCTGTGTTGCCAACGTCTTGTATTCCGTGATGAACATGCGTCAGCAGAAAGACCAGATGGTAGGTCAGCAGGCCGAACAGATGAAGATGATGCAATGGATGATGTACCTCATGCCAGTAATGTTCTTCTTCATCTTCAACGACTACTCAGCAGGTCTTAACTTCTACTACTTCGTATCATTGTTCTTCAGTGCCGCCATCATGTGGGTACTGCGCAAGACCACCAATGATGAGAAGCTGTTGGCTATCCTGGAGGCAAAATACAAGGAGAACGAGAGCAATCCCAAGAAAGCCAAGAACCTGGCCAGTCGTCTGGAGGCTATGCAGAAGCAGGCCGACGAACTGAAGCGTCAGCGCGAACTCCGTGAAAAACAAATGAATAAATACAAATAACTATGAGAAAAAGTATCATGATGCTCGTCATCCTCATGATGACAGCGATTAACCTTAATGCGCAAGACAACGTGGGAAGACCAATTGGAAAGAACAACATCAAGTTGAAAAGTGATCTGCTGACGCCGGAGGCTCTCTGGGCGATGGGCCGTATCGGTGGCTATGCTGCCTCTCCCGACGGTTCGAAGATCGTGTACAACGTAGCTTACTATAGTGTAAAAGAGAATAAGAGTCACCATGTACTCTATATCATGGATGCCAACGGTCAGAATCAGAAACTGCTGACCACCAGCAGTAAGAGCGAGACTGATGCCGCATGGATCAACAACGGCAGTAAGATCGCTTTCCTGCGTGACGGACAGGTGTGGAGTATGAACCCCGATGGCACCAACTGCAAACAACTCACGAATGATGAGACGGGCATCGACGGCTTTAAGTTCTCTCCCGATGAGCAGCATATCATCCTCATCAAACAACTGCCCTACCATGAGAGCATCAAGAAGAACCCCGATGACCTGCCAAAGGCTACCGGTCGTCTGGTGACTGATCTGAACTACCGTCACTGGGATGAGTATGTGGAGAGTATCCCACACCCCTTCTTAGCTGACGTGAGAGCCGACGGCTCCATCAATGAGGGTTACGACATCATGAAGGATGAACCGTATGAGTGTCCGGTGAAGCCCTTCGGCGGTATCGAGCAGCTCGACTGGAGCAAAGACTCCAAGAGTATTGCCTATACCAGTAGGAAGAAGACCGGTGTGGCATACGCCATCTCAACAGATACCGACATATACCTTTATAATATAGAGACCAAGCAGACCAAGAATCTCTGTAAGGGTGACAAGAAATTCGACATCAAGGTGGATGCTTCTAAGTCGCTGCGTAACCAGGCCGTGAACAGCCAAGAGATGAAAGCCTACAACATGGGTTACGACCAAAACCCGAAGTTCTCTCCCGATGGCAAGTACGTGGCATGGCTGTCGATGGAGCGCGACGGATACGAGAGCGACCGTCAGCGTCTCTGCGTCTATGAGCTGGCAACCGGTCAGAAGCGCTATGTCACCGAGTCGTTCGACTCCAATGTAGATGATTTCTGTTGGTCAGACAATAAAGAAGCCCTGATCTACTTCATCGGTGTATGGCACGCCACAGAGAATCTCTACTCCATCAATTGGAAGGGTGAGGTAAAACTGTTGACGAATTTCTGGGCTGACTTCGGTTCTCTGCAGATGATGAACAACGGCAAGCAGATCCTCGTAGAGCGCCACAGTTATATGGAGCCTGCTGATCTCTATGTCATCACGCCTATCAAGAAGAAGACACGCAAGAAGGAAGCTGCCGTTGGTGCAGAGATAGAGATCAAGCAACTCACCTTCGAGAATAAGCATATCCTCGATCAACTCACTCCGGGACAGGTGCGCCAGAAGTGGGTGAAGACAACCGATGGCAAGGAAATGCTCTATTGGGTGATCCTGCCGCCACACTTCGACGAGAACAAGAAATATCCTACCCTGCTCTTCTGCGAGGGTGGTCCTCAGAGTCCTGTCAGTCAGTTCTGGAGCTATCGCTGGAACTTCATGATCATGGCATCTCAGGGATATGTCGTCATTGCCCCTAACCGTCGTGGTCTGCCGGGCTTCGGCTCTGAATGGTGTGAGCAGATCAGTGGCGACTGGACCGGTCAGTGTATGCGTGACTATCTCACCGCTATCGATGATGCTGCCAATACGCTGCCTTATGTAGATAAGGATCGACTGGGAGCAGTAGGTGCTTCCTTCGGAGGATTCTCTGTGTACTATCTTGCTGGTCATCACGATAAGCGTTTCAAGTGCTTCATCGCCCACGATGGTGCCTTCAACCTCCAGTCAATGTATACCGACACCGAGGAGGTATGGTTCTCCAACTGGGAGTACGACGATGCTTACTGGAACAAGGACCAGACAGCCAATGCCAAGAAGACCTACGAGAACTCTCCACACCTCTTCGTGGATAAGTGGGATACCCCTATCCTCTGCATCCATGGTGAGAAAGACTATCGTATCAATGCCAACCAGGGCTTTGGTGCATTCAACGCCGCACGCCTGAGAGGTATCCCCGCCGAGCTCCTCATCTTCCCCGATGAGAACCACTGGGTACTGAAACCACAGAATGGTATTCTCTGGCAGCGTACCTTCTTCAACTGGCTTGATAAGTGGCTGAAGTAGTCAAAGGGACTCGGTCTAAGGTCTAAGGTCTAAGGTCTAAGGTCTAAGGTCTAAAGTCAAAGGCCCCCTCATCCCGGACTTGATCCGGGATCTCCTGCGGTAAAGACCTAAGGTCAAAAGAAAAATTTAAAAACCTAATAATATTATGACACAAGAAAATCTGCAGAGTGGTGTTGCCACTCAAGTAAAAACACTGAGAGACTCGGCCGCCATGCGCTGGCTGGCCCTGCTCCTGCTCGCACTGGCTATGTTCTGTGCGTACATCTTCATGGACATCCTGTCACCTATCAAAGACCTGATGCTCTCTGAGCGCGGATGGGATTCCACAGCCTTCGGAACGATGCAAGGCGCTGAGACGTTCCTCAACGTGTTCGTCTTCTTCCTCATCTTCGCCGGTATCATCCTCGACAAGATGGGTGTTCGCTTCACCGCAGTACTCTCCGGTGCTGTGATGCTCATTGGTGCCCTCATCAAGTGGTATGCCATCTCCGACGGCTTTATCGGCAGTGGCATGGAGACCTGGTTCACCAACAACCTGAACTACATCCCCGTCTTCGACGAGCTCGGCGTATCTCCTTTCTATCAGGGAATGCCCGCATCGGCCAAGGTAGCCGCCATCGGATTCATGATCTTCGGATGTGGTGCTGAGATGGCTGGTATCACCGTGAGCCGTGGTATCGTGAAATGGTTCAAGGGCAGGGAGATGGCATTAGCTATGGGTTCTGAGATGGCTCTTGCCCGTCTGGGTGTTGCCACCTGCATGATCTTCTCTCCGTTCTTTGCCAAGTTAGGCGGAAACATCAGCGTTCCCCGCTCGGTAGCCTTCGGTGTTGTATTGCTCTGCATCGCCCTCATCATGTTCGTAGTGTATTTCTTCATGGATAAGAAATTGGATGCTCAGACCGGTGAGGCCGAGGAGAAAGATGATCCGTTCAAGGTGAGCGATATCGGACAGATCCTCACCAGCAGTGGTTTCTGGTTGGTTGCTCTCCTCTGCGTGCTTTACTATAGTGCTATCTTCCCCTTCCAGAAGTATGCCGTGAACATGCTGCAGTGTAACCTGACGTTTACAGAACTCGATCCCAACTCTTTCTGGGCCAGCTCTACCGTTACCATCGTGCAGTATCTCATCATGTTGGTAGTGGCTGCCGGTGCCTTCGCCAGCAACTTCATGAAGAATAAGGCCATGAAATACGGTCTTCTCTGTCTGTCTATTGTTGCCCTGGTAGTCTTCTGCTACATGGGTTACATGCGCCAGTCAGCAGAGACGGTATTCGCCGTATTCCCACTGTTAGCAGTAGGTATCACCCCGATCCTCGGCAATTACGTAGATCATAAGGGTAAGGCTGCCTCTATGTTGGTATTAGGATCACTGCTGCTCATCGCCTGTCACCTCACTTTCGCCTTCATCCTCCCGGCCCTGAAGGGTAATATGGTGGGTGGAATCATCGTGGCTTACCTCACCATCCTGGTATTGGGATCAAGCTTCTCACTGGTGCCTGCCTCATTGTGGCCAAGCGTTCCGAAGTTGGTGGATGCCAAGATCATCGGATCTGCCTACGCCCTGATCTTCTGGATTCAGAACATCGGTTTGTGGCTCTTCCCGTTGCTCATCGGTAAGGTGCTCGACAAGACGAACCCCGGTGTGACCGATCCTACACAGTACAACTACACCGCTCCACTGGTGATGTTGGCATTCCTCGGTGTTGCCGCCCTCATCCTCGGACTGGTCCTCAAGGTTGTCGACAAGAAGAAGGGCCTCGGTCTGGAGGAACCGAATATTAAATAACGTGACGGGGATAGGCTTCAAGATACCTATCCCCGCAAGTGTATAATTTTGAGTGTATATTTTAGAGCTTCATTTGTAGAATCAATAGAATTCACATCCTGAAACTAATCATAACTATACACTCTACACTTTACACTATAGACTAAAAAAAATGCTGAACGAATCGCGCAAAACACGCTGGATGATCCTCTTCATGGCATCCTTCATCATGATGATGGGGTATGTCTTCTGGGACATCGTATCACCACTGTCCACCACCCTGAAAACCCCGATAGCAGAGGGGGGCATGGGATGGACCTCGGCGGAATATGGGTTCTTTGCCGGTTCGTACAGCATTTTTAATATCTTCCTACTGATGCTCTTCTTCGGAGGAATCATCCTCGACAAGATGGGCATCCGTTTTACGGGCGTGCTGGCCACCGGACTGATGTTCGGAGGGGCGGCCGTCAACTACTACGCCGTAGCTTTTATCTCCCCTACCCTTACCGTAGAACCCGTTTTCACACTGTTTGGAATGATACCCGATCCTGTAAAAACACAGGTGCTGGTATCCGCCATCGGCTTCGGACTCTTCGGCGTGGGCTGTGACATCACCGGCATCACGATATCGAAGATCGTCACGAAGTGGTTCAAAGGTTACGAACTGGCCTCCGCCATGGGTGTGCAGGTGGCCATGGCCCGACTGGGAACCGCCAGCGCTATCAGCTTCAGTCCGCTCATCGCCAACCAGTTTGGAATCTCGGCATCGCTGTTGGTGGGGGGCATCCTCCTGTTCGTCGGACTGCTTACCTTTTTTATATATATGGTGTACGACAGGCGTTACGACAAAGAACAGCAGAGGGTATCGCTGGCCGCCGAGGAGAAGAAAGACAACAGCAAATTCAGTTTCAACGATTTCCTTGAAACACTGCGTAACCCCGGCTTCTGGCTCATCGCCTTCCTGTGCGTGTTCTTCTACAGCAGTATCCGTCCGTTCCTGAAGTTTGCCAGCGACCTGATGGTCAACAAATACGGCATCGAGGAGGTGACCGCCGGGTGGATCGTCTCTATCCTCCCCTATGGCACGATCATCCTCACACCCCTCTTCGGACATCTCTACGACCGCATCGGAAAGGGTGCCACCCTGATGCTCATCGGCTGTGTCATCGTCACCGGCTGTCATCTGCTGCTGGCCCTCCCCTTCTTCCACTCCACCTTCTTCGCCTGTATCATCATGGCGCTCCTCGGCATCGCCTTCTCGCTGGTGCCCAGCGCTATGTGGTCGAGCATCCCTAAGATCGTGCCCCTCAAACAGTTGGGCACGGCCTACTCTATCATCTATTTCGTTCAGAATATCGGACTGATGATCGTACCCGTATACGTAGGGATCATCATCGGTGAACATACGGTCAATAACGTGACCGACTTCACCATCCCCATGATCATCTTCGCCCTCTTCGGAATCGCCTCCATCCTCCTCGCCCTCGCCCTCAAGATCATCGACAAGCGCAAGCATTATGGGCTTGAGGAGAAGAATATTGTTAATTAATTGTTCTTTCTCTCTGTGCCGACAGAGAGAAAGCAACCAAAGAGAGAGCATGGTATCTGCTTTATACAGATTTCTCTCTCAACCACCCCAACCCCTCCTTACCATAATGAGGGGCTTCAACCACTCCCACGCCCTCTCCTCTCCAGGAGAGGGATGTAACCGC
>CADBSW010000090.1 GCA_902797505.1 uncultured Prevotellaceae bacterium
ACCTTCGATGCGGCGGTCAACAAACACCAGCACTGCACGACGTATGGTGCTGTCAGTAGCCTGGGCTATTGCCGTTCCAATGCTTTCTGCCTGCTGAATCCATTGCCCGAAAGTGAGGCTCAGTTTATCATCGGCCAGAGCTGTTTTTTCGGGAAGCCGGCAGGCGGTTTGCTCCAGGTAGTCAAGTATATTCGTTACCATTATTTCTTCTCGTAAAGTTGGTTAGGGTCTGTAATCAGGCCGTCCTCATAAATGGTCTCATCCTCAAATATGGGCAGAATATCATCGGTTTTCATTTCAAAAGAGGTGGCACCCAAAGAAATACCGATGCCAAAGCCGCAAGCCATCACCTTGATAGTCTTGTTCTCCTTGTCATTTCCGTAACGGTCACAGAGTGACACTATTGCGGAAGCGCCGCTGGTATTCCCATAGCGGTCGAGGGTGATAGGCATCCGTTCAAAGTCTATCTTTGCCTTCTTTGCAATCTGCTTAAGTATATATAGATTGGCTTGATGGAAAGCGTAACAGTCATACTGTTCGGGTGTTGTCTCCGTCTGTGCAAAGAAATCCTTAATCAAGCGGGGAACATCAAACACCGTGAAAGTGAAAACTGACGTACCTTGAATAAAAGAGTTCATCAGTGTCCTGGGATTTCCGTCTTCGCACATCACTACATCTTCGCTGGCATGAAGGTTTCGATACCCGCCACCGGGAACTATCATATAGCGGTATCCACTACCGTCGCTGCGCACCAAGGCGTTGATCTCATCCTTCGGGTCATCGGTCTTTTCAAGCAGCATCACAGCCCCAGCTTCGCCAAAGAGCATAGCCGAACTGCGATCTTCGGGATAGACAGACTTCCCTGCCGTATCACCCACAAAGAGCAGTGCCTTCTTGATGTCGCCAGTGTTCATAATAGAAGCGACGGTCTGCATACCCACCACCAGCGATGAACAGCCAAGCGAGATGTCATAGCAGACAGCCTCCTTGGGGATTCCTAATCTATATTGTAGGACAAATGCCGTGGCCGGTCTGCGATAGTCGGGACTGTGCGATGAGAAGATGCAAGCACCAATCTCTGACGGGTCAACGCCTTTGTGGGCGAGCAGTTCCTGAGCAGCCCGGAATCCCAGGTCGCTGCAGGTCTGATGCTCCAACGTGCGATGCGAGGCGCGGACGCCCGTCATCTGCATGAACTTCTCTACTTCTTCGTCTCCGAACAGCGGCTTGTAGGCCTCTGTCTTCACTTCATTCTTAGGCACAGCACAGGCAATGCCGGCAACACGAATGTTGTTGAACTTGAAAAATGCCATATCCTATCCTAAATGATACAATTTAGTTGCTTGTGATAAATACTGTCCTGATTTTTTTAAACTCTTTACGACTACAGAACCAGGAGAAAGCCAAACATCGTCACATATAGAAACGCCATCAGATATTATCACGCCGACCCCAATGAAGCACCTCTTTCCTATTGTGACATTGCCTGCCATAGTTACTCTTGTTGACAAAAACGAGTGAGACCCAACTCTACATCCATGATTAACAATGGAATGAAGAGTCACTGAAGAATTATCCTCAATAATAGCATTTGAATGTATGACTACGCCATCTGATATCATAACACCTTCACCGATTATAGCCGTATCGTCGATACTCGCCAAAGGTGATATTATATTCGCCAAGGGTACAATGCCCTTCAACATTTGATATAAACTATCCCTCGCCGAAAACTTCAAATAACCTATAGCTATAAAAACTGCATCGAACGATTTATTATGATATAATGAGATGATATCATTGTCACTCCCAATGACAGGATAGCCATTGATAATGGTCCCGATGCACTGGGAGTTGTCAAAGTAACCGACAACTTTATATAGTTGATACTTTTCTATGAAATTGATAATATTTTTAGAATAGTCCCCGGTTCCTATAATTGCAACTTTCTTCATGCGTTTTTAATAATTTAGGCATATACTTAATGCTATATCCTTTATTGCATCAATTCTTTCAAATGATATTGCAGATGAATTATCCAGTGTTGAATGTATCGGATTCTTACAGCTAAAAACCGGATCCGAGAAACTTATATTCGAAATACCAACCTTGCTGAAACTGTAATAATCGGATGCGCCTTCTCCCTTTTCCCTATGCTTCGTTTCATAGTTAAAATTCCATTTCTCTTTTATAGATTTCACCAACAATTCTACTCTCTCATTACCATAATACCCAATGAACAATCTGTTTTCGTGATTATGACCAATAGAGTCAATATTCGCATATATAACAGTTTCCTTCAGTCTTTCAAAGGTAGACACAAAATACGATGAGCCCTTAAATGCAGGTGAAACACACGCTTCTTCTCCATCCCAAAAGGCGCAAATAATAGTATAGGGTAGTTTTACGGAAGACTCCCTTCTTGATAAGGAATCCAGTATAGACAATATGGTTACGACACCAGATGCATTATCATTTGCAGCCGGATAATGTAAAGACTCAGTTGATTCATGTTGCCCGTCAAAATGAGCACCAATAATTATCAGACTATCTTTAGTTCCTTCTATTTCAACAAGAATATTCGTCAGCCTATCACCGGTCTTATGCTCGAATCGTTGTAATACAGGAGAATAACCCATTGATCGAACTTCATCTTCAATATATTGAGCCGCTAACTTGTTTCCCTCCGTACCTACCTTCCTTCCGGCAAATGTTCTTGAGCATAGCGAATCCAACCAACTCTTTTGCAATTTGAAAGGTTCAACTTGTACGACATCAACTTCTATTATCTGCTTTTGACACGATGCAAGCAGTAGGGCATGAAACAGTATTAATAGAATAATAAAGCTCTGAATTATTAGGCCTCTGTACATATCTGAAACAGCTTCTTGACCTTTGGTTCGTATAAAACAATAACAGCGGCTACTTCTTCCCTTGTCTCCCCCATCACAATAAACTGCCCATACCGATTCAGACTGCTGGTAATCGGATGTACCTCATCTCCTACCTTCAGCGAAGTTGCGAAGCTATAGACATTTGGCCAAGAACTAACTTCATTAATAGCAGAATCAATAGCAGTCACATTACCGCAAGGAAGATTCAGGAAGCATACGCCAGAGGCTTTTTCTTCTCGTCCGGTTTGTGTATCAACGTCCTCACCGAGAGCGATATGCAGCAACTGGTCCTCCATATTGATGCCTGTAGAAAGCGGAGTGAGCGTACTGGTAATATAGTCTCCACCCAGCCTCGGGCTAGTCTCAATCACAAAGATTCCCCGTTCATTAATCTTCAACTCTGTATGAGAAGGACAGTTCTCGAACTTCAATGCCTTGCCAATCTTCGTTACAATCTCACGAATCTTCTGTTTATTTTCCTCACTGATATGGGCCGGCTGGATATGACCCAACTCCACATTATAAGGAAACTCCGTAGTCTTCTTCTCCGTGAACTGAATCACCTCGGACGTGCCATCATAATGCAGTCCTTCGATACTATATTCCTGCCCTTCGATAAACTCCTCAACCAGCACAGAGTCCAGTTTGGAATACTCCAGGGCCTCGGCCATCGACTGCTCCAGTTCCCCCTTGGTGCGGCAGAGTTTGACGCCACGGCTGCCGGAGTTGTCACGAGGCTTCACGATGACGGGATACACCATATCTGCGGTCTCCTCCACACTTTTAACCAAATGGCCTCTGGCGTGCGGGACATCACCGAGTTCGAACCGCTGCTTCATCTGGAACTTGTCGGTACTCCACTGGGCGGTCTCTACAGAGTAGAACGGGAAGCCGTATTTCTTTGCAATACGGGCCATCATCACAAGGGGCTTGTCAGTCGCAGCGGTAACTATGGCATCGATGCCATACTTCTCCACCACGGCACAAGTGCCCTCGTAGTCCTGTCCGCCAACCACCTCAAAGGCATCTACATCGCCCCTGCAAGTGGCATCCTCACAGGGGTCAATGCCCACGGTGTAAAGCCCCATCTTCTTGGCACGATTGATAATCGACTGCTGGAGCGGACCAACGCCAAAGATGAGAACTGCTTTCTTATCTTGATACATTTACTTGATCTCTTTGATGGCTTTCTCGTAGGTGTCACAGATGAAGTTCACCTGTTCTTCAGCGAGGGCTGCGTACATCGGGAGGGTAATCTCGTTGTCGGTCACGTATTCGGTCTGGGGCAGCACAGCTCCGAATTCTGCGAAGGTGGAGAACTTGTGGGCTGCGGGATAGTGGACGCTGGTCTGGATGCCGGCAGCATGGATGTATTCACGGATCTTGTTGCGACGCTCCTTGTTGCTGTTCAGCAGGACGGTGGGCAGGATGTAGTTGCTCACGAACTCGGTGTTGTCGGCAAAGGGAACCACCACGCCTTCAATCTTGCTCAGGCGGTC
>CADBSW010000091.1 GCA_902797505.1 uncultured Prevotellaceae bacterium
GGGCAATCTCCTTTTCTGTCTGTTGCCAGTTCTCACCCATGAAACGCTTGATAGAATAGACGGTGTTCTTTGGATTTGTGATAGCCTGACGCTTGGCAGGGTCACCAATCTTTCTCTCACCACCTTGTACGAATCCAACCACTGAAGGAGTTGTACGCTTACCTTCACTGTTTGCAATAACAACAGGCTCATTACCTTCGAATACGGCAACACAGCTGTTTGTTGTTCCTAAGTCAATACCAATAATGCTTCCCATAGTTGTATTATTTTTTATTTTTTATTCATTAATAATGTTATAACTCTGACACGAAGTCACTCAATACTAAACAAAACATGTGCCAATAATGATTTGTGAAGGGGGAGTATGACAATGTGGCAGTCATTAAAGTTCAAAGTCCGGAGCCTCCGGACTCCCAGTCCAAGTACCCCGGACTCTCAGTCCAAGTACTCCGGACTCCCAGTCCAAGTACTCCGGACTCTCACCAATAATAATTAAGACTCCGAGTTTTATGTACTAATACTCCGAGTTTTATGTACTAGGACTCTGAGTTTTGTGTACTAGGACTCTGAGTTTTGTGTACTAGGACTCTGAGTTTTGTGTATCAGGGCTCATTCTATAATGTATCAAGGCTCCCCTCATTAGTTAATTATCCTAAAAGATATATCAAGTTTCCGTAAATTCATATATATTTGCAAATATATTTAATAATCATACAATTTGGATATGAAAAAACATTTGATGATCGCATTGCTGATGTTTATACCGGCAATGCTAATGGCACAGGGACTCAGTCGTGCAGACATGAATGAGGCTGTTAAGCCAGGTGATGATTTTTACGAGTATGCCGGAGGTGGTTGGATGAAGGCTAATCCGCTGACAGCTGAGTATTCCAGCTATGGCGTGTTCCATCATCTGAACGAGCAGAATCGTAAGCAGTTGCAGGAGTTGTTTACCTCTCTTGGCAAGGGGAAGCAGGTAAAGGGTAGCAATGGACAGAAGGTGATCGACCTTTACAACCTTGCTATGGACAGCGTTCGTCTGAATAAGGAAGGCACCACACCATTGAAAGCTGACCTTGACATGGTTCGTTCTTTCAAGAAGAGTGACCTTACCAACTTCCTGGTGAAGATGCACCTTACATTAGGTAATCCATTCTTTGGCATTGGTGTGAGTGCAGACATGATCAACAGTAAGATGAATGTTGTCTATATGGAGGCCGGAACTGGTTCTTTACCTGATCGTGACTACTATCTGAAGACGGATGCCGATTCGAAGAAGATCCAGCAGGCTTATCGTGACTGTGTACAGAAACTCCTCGTGATGGCTGGTTATAAGGCTAAGGAGGCTAAGCGCATGATAAAGACTGTCTATGATATCGAGTATAAGTTTGCCGAGGCCAGGATGTCGAGAGCTGAGGCTCGTGACTATACCAAGCAGTATAATATCCGCACGGTAGAGCAGTTGCAGAAGGATTATCCAGCCATCAACTGGCGTGCTTATTTTGATGGCATGGGACTGAAGGGTCTGAAGCAGGTTATTCTTACACAACCGAAGGTGATGGCTGTGGCTAACGAGCTGATGACCAAGATGACCGAGCAGCAGATGAAAGACTACTTCGCAAAGGATATCGTGTTGGGTGCTACCAACTGTCTGAGCGATGAATTTGCAGAGACTGCGTTTGATTTCTTCGGTCGTACACTTACTGGTCAGCAGCAGCGCCAGCCTCGTTGGAAGCGTGCTCAGGGATATCCCAACGGTCTGTTAGGTGAGGCAGTAGGACAATTATATGTCAAGAAGTACTTCCCGGAGGAGTCTAAGGTTCGCATGTTGAAGCTTATCAATAACCTCCGTAAGTCTTTGGCAAAGCATATCTCACAACTGACATGGATGAGTGAGGCTACTAAGATCAATGCCTTGGTGAAGTTGAATGCCTTTACGATCAAGGTGGGATACCCCGACAAGTGGCGTGACTACAGCGGATTGCAGATAGATCCCGCTAAGTCATTGTATGAAAACCTGAAGGCTGCCTCTATCTATGAGACACAGAGAAACCTGAAAAAGAACGGAAAGGCTGTTGACCGTGAGGAGTGGGGTATGACACCGCAGACCATCAATGCCTATTATAACCCGCAGAATAATGAGATCGTATTCCCGGCAGCTATCCTGCAGCCTCCTTTCTTCAACCCTGCAGCCGACGATGCTGTCAACTATGGAGCTATCGGTGTCGTGATCGGTCATGAGATGACTCACGGCTTTGATGATCAGGGAAGTATGTTCGATCCGGATGGAAACATGATCAACTGGTGGAAGGCTGAAGACAAAGAGAAGTTTGCAGCCTCAACGCAAGCCCTTGCAAAACAGTTTGATGAGATTGAGGTCATCCCCGGAGAGAAGGCTAACGGACAGTTGACCCTCGGTGAGAATATTGCCGATCAGGGTGGTCTGCGTGTTGCTTACGATGCCTTTATGACTACCGAACAGGCACAGGCTGGCAAGAAGATCGACGGTTTTACTCCCGAACAGCGCTTCTATCTGAGTTATGGACGTATCTGGGCAGAGAATATCACCGATCAGGCTGCTTATCAGCAGACTAAGAGTGATCCTCACTCATTAGGACGCTGGCGTGTAAATGCCACACTGCGTAATGTGGATACCTTCTTCAAGGCCTTCGATATCAAGAAGGGCGACAAGATGTGGAAGGAGCCAGCCGACCGCGTCGTTATCTGGTAATAAGAATTATTTTGAGGTTTAGAATATCGTGTTTACAAAAGAGACGTCACTTGTTGGCGTCTCTTTTCTTTCGTATAATTTTATTAAAAATGTGAATGAATGGTGGAAGATATCATTTTTTTCATTATATTTGCCGTTGGATAATTAAGCAAATGACCTATGATCAAGTATGCGGATTATATTGAGCAGATAGAAATCGACTCTTTGTGGAGTGGAAAGCGACATGTGGTATGGGATCTCGACCGGCAGGTGAATATCCTGAGTGGTATCAACGGAGTCGGTAAGAGTACAATCCTCAACAAGGTGGTACGAAGCGTGGATAATAAAGGCGATGTGCGCAATCATCTTCTCAAGGGCGTCCATCTGAAGACAGTGCCTGAGGATGCCACCCATCTTCGTTTTGATGTGATCCGTTCTTTCGATCGTCCGCTCATCAATTCAGACGTGATCAGCAGGATGGATATGAGTCTGGCCACCGAGCTCGATTGGCAGTTGTATAAGTTGCAGCGTAAATATCTCGACTATCAGGTAAATGTAGGCAATAAGATTATATCAGCCCTTACCAGCGGGCATCCAGAGAAAGCCCAGGAATACTCACAGGCGAAGGCACGTTTCCAGGATATGATCGATGATCTCTTCAGTGATACCGGAAAGAAGATCGTAAGAGAAGAGAATGAGATCCGTTTTACGCAGATAGGAGAGACACTCGTTCCCTATCAGTTGTCAAGTGGTGAGAAGCAGATGCTTGTTATCCTTCTGACGGTCTTGGTGGAGGATGGTCAGCCGTATGTGCTCTTTATGGATGAGCCGGAGGTGAGTCTGCATATTGAATGGCAGCAGCGGCTTATAGAGTTGATCTTAGAACTGAATCCGCAGGTGCAGATTATCCTCACCACCCATAGTCCGGCTGTCATCATGAACGGTTGGATGGATCATGTAACAGAGGTATCTGATATAACAGACAACGCATGAGCAAGCGACTGACAGGAAATCTCTCATCACAGTATTTAGAAGCAGCCAACCGGCTGCGTTCTAAGAATGCCCGGCGAAAGATAGTAGCTTTCGTCGAGAGTTATGATGATGTGTTCTTCTGGCGAACGGTGCTTGGGCAGTTTGAGGATCAGACACGCTACTTCGAGGTGATGCTCCCTTCGCACAAAACACTGGAGCGCGGAAAGAAGTCTGTCTTGATGCGATTGCTGGAAGGTAAGGTCGGCAAGGACATGATTGCCTGTGTGGATGCGGATTATGACTATCTGATAAAGGGTGCGACAGAGACCAGCAAGCGCATTCTCTCTAATCCCTATGTCTTCCATACCTATGCTTATTCCATCGAGAATCTGCAATGCTATGCCAGTTCGCTGCATAATGTCTGTGTGGCCGTTACCCTGAACGATCGTCAGATCATAGATCTGTATGAGTTTGTCCGTCAGTATAGTGTAGCCATCTTCCCACTCTTCGTGTGGAGCATCTGGCATTACCGTAGACCCATCTATACGGAGTTTACCATCTCTGATTTTAATAAGGTGATAGAGTTGGGCGGCTTCAACTTAGGCAACCCCGAGGCAAGCATCCAGAATGTGAGGAATAAGGTGGGTAAGCGTATAGCCGCCTTGCAGCGGCAGTATCCTGATGCCAAGGAGAGTTATCTGGCATTAAAACGGGAATTGATAGAAGACTATGGCATTACCCCCGACACCACCTATTTATATATACAGGGACATCATCTGTTCGACAAGACTATTGTGCCCGTATTGAATAAGATCTGTAATCGTTTGATGCACGACCGGGAGATGGAGATACGCAGACAGTCGGTGCATGGCACACAGATGCGTAACGAACTGTCATGCTATAATCATAGCGTGCAGGATATCCCGCAGATGCTTAAGAAGAATACGGGGTATATGCAGAGTCAGCCATACAAATGGTTGGTGGCAGATGTGGAGCGCTTCCTGAATAACACCAAGCAACAGAAAACAGCAAAGAAAGAAACTGAAAAAAAAGATGTCCCGACAACAGCCGAGACATCTGATAGTCCTGAAGCATAAATGCTCCTGATTATTTTTCCTGAATGACACCTCTGTCGAAGTGATAGGTGTTGGTCAGTTTTCCTTGTTTGTCATAATGACAAGCATCACCATCGGCTACATAACCAAAGAAACGGTAGGCACGATCGCGCATCTTTGGATAGATATCCCATTCAGAGACAATCTTTTTGTTGCCATTCTGCCAATAGTGCGTCCATGTTCCTCTGTTTGTCTTTAAGTCACGATTCCACTGCCAAACCTTTCTGCCCAGTTCATCCCAGAAGATCTCCACACCGCTCTTGCGTCCGTTCACATAACTAACTTGATGCTGGATCCTGCCACTGGGGTAGTAGTCCACCTGCTCGCCATGCAACAGATATCTGCCGTTAGGACAGATACGTGCCGACCATTTGGATTTCAGTTTGCCATCGCTGTAATTCTCTGAGTAGTTACGTATCTTACCACCTGTCTGCTCAGGTTTTACAGCACCTGCATCCGACCATATCCATGCCTCGTTCAATTCATAGTGAATACCGGGGTAGTCCTTGGTGGCGAGGATATGGATGGTTCCATTAGGAGCCTGACGAACGGTAGAGTAACCCAGTGAGGTATATTGTGGTCGACCATCTTGTGGCAGTCCTACTGGTAATGTCTTCACACGCCATGTCTTTCCATTGTCTTTTGAGATGGCGATGAAGGCATCATGACTCTTCTTCCATGATGCTGGTGGGGCGATCTTACGCTTGTGCAGATAACCGTCGCTTACAAAGACGAGGCTACCTGACTGCAGACGAATCATCGAAGGACGCTGTCCACTGCTCAACTGTGGGAAGTGAATACTCTCTGATTGGCTCCATGTCTTTCCCCAATCTGTAGAGATATTCTTTGGTGTCCATCCGTCAACGTTAGCGTTCTTACCACCAATTGACAATAAAGTCCCTTTATCATCCAGTGGGACGATGGTAGAGTGCCTGCCTCCTGTACGACCGCCCATGTCTGTCCAAGTCTTTCCTTCATCGGTACTTCTCCAAAGGAAGCTCTGACTGCCGTCAGCATCCATGGCCATGTAGATAGCGCCATCTTTCCCGCGGAAGGCATTACAGATGGGTTGTGCGGTATAGTCTTTTGCCGGAGAATTCAATACAGGTATTGTGTATGTCCATGTTGCTCCGTTATCAGTAGATTTGGCGATGCGGAAAGGAACATAGTCAGAGATGTCTCGTCCGCCACCAAAGAACCACAGGGTGCCATTGTCATTCCAAAGAAGTCCTGACTGATCGTTCTGCCGTTCAGTAGCAAAGAACAACTCAGGCATATCCCAGTCTTCACTACCATAGCGCAGTCGTGCCTGGACAAATGTCGTTGAGGTGTCTTTCTCTGCTTTTCCTGCCGGTGTGCTGAAATAGATAGCTAAGGCATCGCCGTTATCTGCCACCTCGAAGCCCGGTGAATGGTTATGGCGATATACACCAATGTCTATACCCGTGAGTGCAGCTACGTCGGTCTTCGTATATACTGGAGGTATAGGCAAGGCACATCTAACATGGAAGAAAGGCTTCTCTGCTTTCGGTCCTTGTTTTGCCTGAGACGTAGACTGCAGGACAGCTGACTGACAGAATGGCTGAAAGTCACGGTCTTGTAGGACGAATTCCAATATGCCGCCATCATTGCTCTTGGCCTGCATATTGTTTCCCGGTGTCATCTTGGCACCCACAACATGGATCGTGTCATTGGCCATGGCAGTGGCTGTGAACGATCCTAATAGTAGCATAGTAGAAATTAGTAGTTTGCTCATAATCGATATGACTTATACAAATGTTTCCAAGAACTTTATTGTACCGTCACAATGGATCTCTTCTGTTGTCGCTGGAATGAGAATGGTCTCTCCTGCTTGTAGTGTAAAGGTGTTGCCCTCATTGTCACAGAATGATCCTTTTCCCGACAGTCCTATCAGTATGACGAAACTGTCAAGATCTTTGTACTCAATAGTCATGGGTTCTTCTAAGTCATATACTGATGTGGTGAAGTATGGGCATTGTACTAATGTCACGCCTGTGTTCTTAATGGCCTCATAGCTGGTGCGGTAGTCTTTCTCTGTATGGTAGTCGATACATTCCGCTGCCTGCTCGGTATGCAGCTCACGGTAGTTGCCGTTTTTGTCTTTCCTTTTATAGTCGTATATGCGGTATGTCACGTCTGATGTCTGTTGTATCTCTGCCAAGAAACAGCCGGCTCCTATCGCATGGATACGTCCTGCGGGTAGAAAGAACACATCTCCCTCTTTTACCTGGTATTGTGCCAGTGCGTCACAGATGGTGTCGTTGGCTACCATCGCCTTGTATTCCTCGGGAGTAATCTGTTTCTTTAGTCCACTATACAACTGGGCTCCTTTCTCAGAATCCATCAGATACCACATCTCTGTCTTTCCGTGTGGTTTACCCTGACGGTGTGCGATCTCCTCGGAAGGATGCACCTGAATAGACAGGTCGCGGCGTGCGTCTATAAACTTAATCAACAGTGGGAACTCATTACCGAAACGCTGGTAGTTGTCATGTCCTACTAACTTTTCTTTATACTCGGCTACCAGTTGGTTGATGCTTTTACCTTGATACGGTCCGTCGTCGGCAATTGTCTCATTGTCCTTTACGCCGGATATCTCCCAGCTCTCACCGATATTGTTTATGTTAAGATGACGATGTTTAAGTGTACTGATCTTTTCACCACCCCAGATGGTTTGTTTTAATAAGGGGATAAATTTGATTGGTTGCATATTCTATTAATTATCTTTCCAAAATTCAGGAGTAAAGAGAATGGCTACGCTGAAGATCTCCAAACGTCCCATCAGCATCAGTGCTGAGAGAATCCATTTAACAGCGATCGGCAGTGTGGTCCACGACATACTTGGACCGATCTCAAGACTTAATGTCGGTCCGATATTGCTGGCACAGCTCAGCGCAACGGTGATGGCATTGGTATTGTCGATACCTGTAAGGACCATGACCAGATAGGATAACAATGCCAAGAACATATAGGCTGCGAAGTAAGCCATCAGCGTCACCTGTGCGGAATAGTTGATATTTGTGTCGTTCACCTTCACCGGCAGGATAGCCTTGGGGTGAAGGATGCGCTTGAATTCGTTTCTCACAATCTTCAGGATCATCACGCCACGTACACACTTGAATCCACCGGCAGTGCTGCCTGCACAACCACCGAAGAACATACATACACACAAGACTACCCAGGTGAAGTGTGGCCATTGGGCGGCATCGACATTGAATACACCGGTAGTGGTTAAGAAGGAAACCACCTGGTATAGTCCGTAGCGGATAGCATCGTCAACCGTGTAGTTATTGTAAATGCAGAGGAAGATGACAATCAGCAACGTACATATGATAACTAATGCGCAGTAGAGCTTGAATTCTGAGTTCTTGAACAGTTGTTTGATTCTTCCCTTGAAGATCGATGTATAGAGAAGTGTAAAACTGATACCGGCTAAGAACATGAATACGATTGATGAATAGTCGATGCCGGCACTGTGATAGTAGCCCGTTGGATCATTATGGGTGGAGAATCCGCCTGTGGCGGTTACTGTCATGGCATAGTTCAGACAGTCGAATATGCTCATGCCGAAGATATAGAAGGCGGCAGCGCATCCTACGGTAAGCAACAGATAGATTGACCAAATCCACTTGGCTGTGGTCGTCAGTCGGGGGTGCATCTTCGCACGAATGGGACCCGTAGCCTCGGCAGAGAACACCTTCATGTTACCACCTACTAACGATGGGATAATGGCGATGGTGAAGAACACGATTCCCAAACCACCGATCCATTGTGTCAGCGACCGCCAGAAGAGTAGGGCATGGGGCAGGCGCTCTACATCGTCGATGACAGATGCTCCTGTCGTGGTGAATCCCGACATGGTCTCAAAGAACGCATCGGTAGGACTGCTCACATAGCCGCTGGCTAAGAAGGGCAGACATCCGAACAGACTGAAGATGATCCAGGTAAGGGTAACCAACAGATAAGCATCGCGCCTGCCTAAAGTATTGGTGGCGTTCCTTCCGGCATAACGGAAGAGGATACCCCCGATAATAATGATGATGAAAGAAAGGAGGAATGCCAGCATGTCATCTTCCATGTAGAATAGGGAGATGCCCAGACAGATAAGTAGGAACACGGCTTCTAAGAAAAGCAGTGATCCGATGATCTTGTATATCAGTTTGATGTTCAGCACAGTAATTCCTCTTTATAATTCTTAATTGAAAAATTTCTCCACCTTATCCATATTGATGCCGTGGCAGAATACCACCACGATATCGCCGGCCTCTATCTGCGTACCTCCAGATACGAGGATACCCTCGCCATGACGTACCAGTCCTCCGATGGTGGCACCGGAAGGAAGTCCTAATTCAAATACCTTCTTGCGGGTTACACGTGAACCTTGCTGGGCAGTAAACTCAGCCACGTCGGCATTGGCAGTCATCAGGAACCGTATGTTGTTGACATCTGCATCGAGCATCATCTGGTAGATATAACTGGCGGCAAGTGCTTTCTTATTGATGATCGTTCCGATATCCAGACTCTCCGCCATACTCACGTAGTCGAGATTCTCCACCATGGCAACGGTCTTCCGTACACCCATGCGCTTGGCGGTGAGACATGCCAGGATATTCGTCTCGGCATTACCGGTGAGGGCAACGAAGGCTTGAGTATTCTTAATGCCTTCTTCCATGAGCAGCGACATGTCTCTTCCGTCACCGTGGATCACCATCACACGTTCGTTCTCAATGATCTCGTTGATCTTCTCACAGCGTTCCTCATCCTGCTCAAGGATCTTCACGTTCATGTATTCAGGCATCAGGTAGGTGGACCTTACGGCAGTGGCGCCACCACCCATGATAATCACGTTCTTCACATCCACGTAGTGCTCCTTACCCACAATCTTACGGATATAGGGGATATAGTTGCGGGTGGTCATGAAATAAGCCAGGTCGTACATCTTCAGTACATCATCACCACGGGGGATAATGGTATCATCGCCACGCTTTACGGCTACTATATGATAAGGTGACTCGGGCTTGCAGAGTTCTTTAAGCGGTTCGTTAAGGATCTCACAACTCTCACGCAGTTTGATGCCCAGCATCACCAAGGCTCCATCGTGCACGTCCCATCGCTGGCGCACCCACGACATTTTCAGACCGTTGGCGATATCACGCGCTGCCAGGTGTTCCGGGTAGATAATCGATGAGATGCCGAGCTTCTCAAAGAACTCCTTGAATTTCGGTTCGTTATATTCATAACTGTCCACCTTTGACACGGTGCGCTTTACTCCCAGCGCCTTTGCCATCATGCAGATGTTCATGTTGAAGTTCTCGTCGGGAGTAACGGCAATAAACAAGTCGGCATTATGCACACCGGCATCTTTCAGTGTCTTGATCTTTCTGTTAGAGGCAAGCACTGTCATCAGGTCGTAGTCGCTGGTGATATTAGCGAGCCGTTCATCGTCGTCATCAATCAGGATGGTATCGTGATTGTTGCGTGACAGCAGTTTTGCCAGATGCGTACCGATGGCATAGGCACCATAGATGATTATCTTCATGTCGTTATTGTTTTATCTCTTTTATGGCCTTCTTGATTCCTGCACAGTCAATACCGAGAAGTGATTGCAGCTCAGCGACGCTGCCATGCTCTACGAATCTGTCGGGCAGGCCGAGGCGCACGATGCGCGGTGTATATTGATGATCGCTCATCCATTCTACTACAGCCGATCCCATTCCTCCGTTACGGATGCCGTCTTCGATGGTGATGACATACTTAAACCGTTGGCCCACCTCCTCGAGTATCTCCTCGTCGATAGGCTTGAGGAAGCGCATGTCGTAGTGGGCGACAGAATACGGGAATTGCTCCTCCTGCAACTCTTGTATGGCCTTACTTACCTGATTTCCTATCGGTCCTATAGATAATACGGCTATATCATTGCCTTTACGCAGAAGTTGACCCTTACCTACAGGTATCTCCTCAAAGTCACAATGCCAGTCGGTAAGCACCCCTCGTCCACGCGGATAACGTATCACGAAGGTCCCCTTATCGGGCAGTTGGGCCGTGTACATCAGCTTTCTGAGTTCTCTCTCGTTGATAGGAGAGGCGATGGTAAGGTTTGGTATCGGGCGCAAGGCTGCCAAGTCGAAGGCACCATGGTGTGTAGGGCCGTCTTCTCCTACCAGTCCGGCCCTGTCGAGACAGATCACAACGGGCAGGTTCAGGATGGCTAAGTCGTGGATGATGTTGTCGTATGCCCGCTGCGCAAATGCACTGTAGATATTACAGAAGGGTAGGAGTCCGTCTTTCGCCATGCCACCTGAGAAGGTGACGGCATGCCCTTCGGCAATACCCACGTCGAAGGTTCTTTCGGGCATCTCCTGCATCATGATATTCATCGAACAACCTGTCGGCATGGCAGGAGTTACTCCTACGATCTTCGGATTCTGGCGTGCCAACTCCAAAAGGGTCTCTCCGAAGACATCCTGGAATTTAGGCGGCAGGTTACTGTTGTCAGACTTGATACGTTCTCCAGTTGCTGCGTCAAAGCGCCCTGGTGCATGCCATACGGGGTCTTCTCCCTCTGCCGGCTTGTAGCCATGGCCCTTTTGAGTATGCAGATGCAACAGCTTAGGACCTTTCATCTCCTTCAACTGCTTGAGCATCCTGACCAGTTGCACGACGTTATGCCCGTCGAACGGACCGAAATAACGGATGTTCATGCCCTCAAAGATATTCTGTTGATGACTGATAGCCGACTTTACGGCGTTGCTCAGTCGTATCAGTCCTTTACGCCGGTCATCCTCCAGATAACCGTATCTGGACAACAGTTGTGATGCTTTGTAGCGCAGCTTGTTATAGGTCTCTGTGGTATTCAGGTTGATGAGATACTCTTTCATGCCTCCCACCGACCGGTCGATACTCATGTTGTTGTCATTCAGGATAATCAAGAGGTCATTGGGCGATGAAGAAACATTATTCAATCCCTCAAACGCCAATCCTCCCGACATGGCGCCGTCGCCGATGACAGCCACTACATGAGTCTTCTTTCTGGAAGGATCTTGCTTCTGTTGCTGCTTGGCGGCTACCGCCATACCCAGGGCCGCTGATATGCTGTTGGAGGCATGACCGCAGGTAAACGTGTCGTATTCACTCTCCATGGGCGACGGGAAAGGCATGATTCCATGCAACTTGCGGTTCGTATAGAACTGATCTTTCCTGCCTGTCAGGATCTTGTGGCCGTATGCCTGATGCCCCACATCCCAAACGATACGGTCGTAAGGGGTGTCGAACACATAATGCAGGGCTACGGTAAGCTCCACGACACCAAGACTGGAAGCCAGATGCCCGGGGTTTACCGACAGCTCATTGACAATATCCTGCCGCAGCTCAGTACAAACTTGCGGCAGTTGAGCAACCCCTAATTCGCGCAGATCCTTAGGATAGTTGATCTTGTCTAATATGTGGTTTTCACTATTGTTCACCTTATAAGAAATAATTCCTTATTTATGTATAAATAAAAAACGATGTGCAAAGATAATTATTTTATGACAATCGGCCAAAAATACCTCTAACTTTCGTCTCAAAACCAGCTACATGTTTGGAGATAATAAAAATATGTTGTATCTTTGCCGATATTAAAAGAAAATAATTATTCAGTATGAAACAGAAAATCTTTTTAGTATCAGCAATCGTTGTTTCCTTCAGTCTAACCTCCCAAGCACAGACAAAAGACGGAGGCATCTCCCAGCAGATGCTCAAGGAAATACAGCAGGCACAGACGTCATCAGTAGCCGACAAGGCCTTGTTCAATGCCATGGCAAGTAACAAGATTGATGACTTGGCACAGAATTTCAGTAAGAAGACAGAGCGTGACACCTACTTCAGCGTGGAGACACCTAAGCAGAGTATCACCAACCAGCGTAGCTCCGGCCGTTGCTGGATGTTCAGCGGATTCAACGTGCTGCGTGCCAATTTTGCCGCACAGTGTGCCAACGACCCCGAGATGAAAGACTTCGGTGGTTTGGAGCTGTCGCAGAACTATCTGTTTTTCTGGGATCAGCTGGAGAAGGCTAATCTTTTCTTGCAGGGTGTCATCGACTGCGCCGACAAACCCATGGAGGACACTCGCGTGCGTTTCTTCTTCAAGAGTCCGCTCGGCGATGGCGGTACTTTCTGTGGCGTTTCCGACTTAGTGGAGAAGTACGGACTGGCTCCCGCGGAGGTCGTGCCTGAGACATTCTCTGCCGAGAATACCAGTAAGTTCAACCAACTGTTAAAGAGCAAGTTGCGTGAACAGGGTTTGCGCCTGCGTGAGATGGTCAACAGCGGTAAGAACAAGGCTGCTATCCGCAAGGAGAAGCAGGAAATGCTGGGTGTGGTATACCACATGCTCAGTATGGCTTATGGAGCACCGGTGAAGGAGTTTACCTATGCCTTCAAGGACAAGAACGGCAAGGTGCTCGGCGAACCGCAGAAATATACCCCGCTGACGTTCGCCAAGAGGATTGGCGCTGATAAGTTGAACGGCAGTTTTATCATGGTGATGAACGATCCCCGCAGACCTTATCACAAAACCTATGAGGTGGATTTCGACCGTCATTCATACGACGGACATAACTGGGTGTACCTGAATCTTCCGATGGATGAAATCGAGGCACTGGCTATTGCCTCACTGAAGGATGGCCGTAAACTCTACAGCAGTTATGATGTGAATAAGCAGTCTGACCGTAAGGTGGGCTATAATGACCTGAATAACTTCGATTATGAGACGCTCTTTGGCACTACTTTCCCGATGAACAAGGCTGAGCGCATCGCTACCTTCGACAGCGGCTCTACCCATGCGATGACACTTTGTGCCGTGGATCTCACAGCCGACGGCAAGGCAAAGAAGTGGAAGGTGGAGAATTCTTGGGGATATGATGCCGGACAGAAGGGTTATCTGATCATGACCGACGAGTGGTTCCGCGAGTATATGTTCCGCTTGGTGGTCAACAAGAAGTATGTTCCCGAGGCTCTCTTGAAGGAGGCTGCCCAGAAACCAGTGATGGTGATGCCAGAGGATCCGCTCTTCGTGGCAGATGAGTAAGTCTGTAAGTGGTTTAGCGTTTAGGGTTTAGCGTTTAGAGCATTGACTATGGAGTCGCCAATTGATGATAGTTTGCTCTTCAACTGAAAAATATTGTTAAAATGATAGTAAAGCTTTGCTAATTAAGAAAATAAATACTATTTTAGCATGCTTTTTCTATCAAACGAGTATGTTATGTTTTACTAAAACCTTATAATTATGAAGTACAAGATTATCGATGTAGAGGGAATCGGCCCTGTTTACGCAGAGAAATTGGTGGCTGTAGGTATCATTGATACCGAGATGTTGTTAGAGAAATGTGCAAAACCCGCTGGCCGTAAGGCATTGGCAGATGAGACTGGCATCAGCGACAAACTCATCCTCACATGGGCAAACCACTGTGACCTGATGCGTATCCATGGCGTTGGCCCGCAGTTCTCCGACTTGCTCGAGGCAGCAGGCGTAGATACCGTTAAGGAGTTGAAGCACCGTAAACCAGAGAATCTGCAGCCGAAGCTGGAGGAGGTAAACGCAGAGAAAAACCTCGTTCGCCGTGTTCCTTCCTTGAAGGAGGTAGTGAAGATGGTGGCACAGGCTGCTGAACTTCCTGCAGTAATGGAGTACTAAGAAGCGGTTTATGTATTACCGATGGGAGTCCTGATACACAGGACTCCCAGTTTTAAGTACTAGGACTCCCTCGTTTAATACAAAAAGATATGGCAAAAGTATAGCTACATTAATATTGTTTTTATGAACGCAACAACTAATATGTACAAGACAATAGCTCTTTTTCTGCTCTTGGCAATAGGATTTGTTACTTGTGGATGTGAAGAGAATTCGAGTAATCAGATCCATTCAAGGAATATCAATAGCAGCGGATGTAAGACCGTTGGTAGTAATGCTAAGTCAACAAATGGTCTTGTCGCAGGGCCCGAAACAATAACTCTTTCTGCAAGAGAAGGCGGATGGATGCTTGTAGAACACAATAATTCTATGTTTAATTGCTGTACAGAGCAGTTTATCGTTAAGATATCTTCTGTGGATAACACAATTCTGGTTGATGAGGATGAAGACAATCATTCTTGTAATTGTGTCTGTCCATTCGACGTAAGCTACGAGATTGGAGGATTGGAAAAAGATGTATATACCCTTGTTATACGAAAAGGCGGATTGGAATTGCTCAAGGAGAAAATCGTATATACTAATGAGTTGAAAAAGACATTTACTATCGAATAAAACTACCCGCTCTGGCGGATATGCCATCCGCCAGTATTGAGTATAAGGACTTGTAATCCCAGATTATCTCCTCTTGGCCTGACGACGTCTATATCGTGCGAGTGGACAGTGGAGAATATAGACATACGAAGAAGTTCTTGAAACGATGAGATACAATACAATAGGAGGGCGCTAGAAAAGCGCCCTCCTATTGTATATTGGAAATCCTTGTCAGCAAGAATTTACACCAGATGCTCTACCAAGTCGGCACGCTCTCCGGGGAGAAGGTCGATGACAGGAATCTCGATCATGGTGTAACAACCGGGTTGCTGGCGCATGCTGGCACGTGCAACGTTCACCAAAACCTGTCCGGTAAGGGCTGGATTGTTAATGCTCATGTTAAACTCTAAGCGCTGGTTTTGTGTCTTTCCGCTGACACCCTTCCGCACGAGGTTCACGCCATGGCCCATATCCTTGACATCATCCACGGAGGATACGGCAAAGACATGTGTCTCATCACTGGCGAAATAAGGATCGGCCTTGATGGCAGCTGTCACATCCTCTAACTTGGCTCCCTCTTCGAGTTCTACATAAACCATACGGCGGTGGATGCCCTCACCGAGAGGAATCGTCATAGACAAGGCATCCTTCACGCCGGCTTTACTGCGAACACAAACACTATGGCCCATCGACATGCCCGGTCCGAAGTTGGTGTAGCTCAGTCCTTTAGGTGCTAAGCTCTGCATCAGTGTGCGTACTACAGAGTCGGATCCCGGATCCCAGCCGGCAGCGATCACACTCACGGTGTTGGTAGCTTTGTTGAGAGCCATCAGTCGTTCACGGTAACCGCGGATATTGGTATGTATGTCGAAGCTGTCAACGGTGTTGATACCCAGCGGCAGAATCTTGCTGGCATATTCCTCACAACTGCGGGTGGGGGTGGCGAGGATGGCTACATCCACATCCTTCAGTTCGGTAATATCTTTTACTACATCGTATGCCGCCAACTCTGCTGGCTTGTTTTCTGCACCATTTCTTCTTACGATACCGGCAATCTCGAAATCCTCTGCTGCCTCAAGGGCCTCCACAGTGAACTTACCGATGTTTCCATAGCCTACAACGGCTGCTCTGATCTTTTTCATTCTGCTTATCTTTGTTTTAAAATTACAATCTGGCTGCAAAAGTACGAAATAAGTTACAAATAGAAAAGAGAATCGCTTTAAAAATATAAAAGTTTACAAATAACTTACATATTCTAAGAAAGACAGTTCCTCTTCTGAATTATCTCATACAATAAAACGGGAAAAAACTCGTTTTTGTTATTGTATATATACAAAATAGACATTTATGATTGAATATGTTAAGGGTAGTCTGACAGACATTACTCCCGCTTATGCTGTGGTTGAAGCCAACGGTGTAGGGTATGGTTTGAACATCTCTCTGAATACCTACAGTGCCATTCAAGGCAAGAAAGATACGAAACTGTGGGTGTATGAGGCGATACGTGAGGATGCTTATGTGCTCTTCGGTTTTGCCACGAAGCAAGAGCGCGAGATGTTCCTCTTGCTGATTACGGTCTCAGGTGTAGGTGCCAACACCGCCAGGGTGATTCTCTCGGAGATGACTGTCAACGAACTGTGTAACGTGATATCGTCTGGCAACGACAGAGTATTGAAAGGCGTGAAGGGCATCGGCTTGAAGACCGCACAGCGTATCATCGTGGATTTGAAGGATAAGATCCTCAGTAGTGGTGTGGCTCAGGAGATCAGTATGGCCGGTGGTTCTCAAGGTACTATCGACTATGGTGTGAAGGATGAGGCTGTAGGGGCACTGACGATGTTGGGCTTCTCACCGGCGCCTTCTGCCAAGATTGTCGTCGCTATCTTGAAGGAGCATCCCGACATGTCGGTAGAGCAGGTGATCAAGGCGGCGCTGAAACAGATTAAATAGTTTAGGGTTTAGGGTTAGCCCCCGTGGTTTAGGGCGATAGCAATGCGTATACGTAAACAGGTATTGATGCTTTTTGTGATCTTTGTCAGCATTCAGGTGTTGGCATGGACAGCCGCGCCCTTACAGCAAGACAACCGTACACGAAGACCGCAGAACACACAACAAGATAACCGAACAAGACAACAGCGGCAAAACCAACGGCAAACCGCCAATAATGACAAGAAACCACAGCGACAGATTACCGCACAACCTATTATCGATGAGGAGGATAGCATACCCGACTCTTTGTTGAACCCCCGATGGAAGATCCAGCGTATCCAACCGATCACCCTCGATGACCTGCATAAGAATGCAGCTGACTTAAACCTGCCGGAGAATATCAAGCAGGAGTTTATCTATAACGATACACTGGGTGGTTACTTTATCGGTTCGAAGATGGGTTCTTCCTATTTAGGTACTCCGATGTGGATGACGACAGATGAGTTTAACCGTTGGAGTGAACGGGAGTTGCGAAGGAAGTTCTATCGCAGCAAGAATGAAACGACCAATCAGGAGGAAGAGAAAGAGAAGTTCTCCTTCACGGATATGCATTTCGACTTAGGGCCTGCGGAGAAGATCTTCGGCCCTGGTGGCGTGCGCATCAAGACACAAGGAACGGCAGAACTGAAGTTTGGCGCCACGATGAAGAGTATCGACAACCCATCCTTGCCGATCAGAAACCGTAAGACCACCACGATGGACTTCGATGAGAAGATCAACCTCAGCGTGAACGGTAGGGTGGGTGACAAGGTGAATATGAACCTTAACTACAACACCGATGCTACCTTCGACTTCGATGCGCAGAGTCTGAAACTGAAATACGATGGTAAGGAAGACGAGATTATCAAACTGGTAGAGGGTGGTAATGTGTCGTTCCCCAGCAACTCCTCTTTGGTGAGGGGAGCATCATCGCTCTTCGGTATCCGTACGGATTGGCAGTTTGGTAAGTTGAAACTGCAGACGGTAATCTCGCAGAAGAAATCCTCTTCGAAGAGTGTATCCTCGAAAGGTGGTGTGCAGACGACGCCCTTTGAGATCGATGCCGCTGATTATGAGGAGAACCGCCACTTCTTCCTCTCCAGGTATTTCCGTGACCGTTATGCCAGTGCCATGGCTACGTTGCCGAATATCACCACGGGTATTACCATCAACCGTATCGAGATATGGGTGACCAATAAGACGGGAACCACCACAAACACCCGTAATATCATCGCCTTGTCTGACTTGGGAGAGAATACATCGGTGAGCAATCCTAACTGGATGGTTACCGGACAGCAAGTACCCTCCAACCAAGCCAATACCGAATACAGTCAGATGGTGAGCACTTATGCAGGGGCACGAAGCATCGATGCGGCATCAACTATACTGGATGCCATACCCAACTTTGTTGGTGGAGTTGATTACGAGAAACTGGAGAGTGCCCGACTGCTCAGTGCTTCTGAGTACACCTTGAATGGTGCTTTGGGTTATGTGTCGTTGAAGAGTAATGTGCAGACAGACCAGGTGGTGGCCGTAGCCTTTGAGTATACCTATGGCGGACAAACCTACCAGGTGGGAGAATTTGCCTCGGATATTACAGATGTCAGTCAGTCACTCTTCGTCAAATCCTTGAAGAACACCAGTAATAATCCCAGTCAACCCAACTGGGATCTGATGATGAAGAATGTGTATTTCCTTGCGTCTTCTGTGGAGCGGGAGAAATTCCGCTTGGATATCAAATACCAGAGTGACACCACGGGCGTGTATCTGTCGTATATCCCTGAGACACAGGTGAAAGACCAGACATTAATCAAGGTGATGGGAGCCGATCGCCTGGATAACAATAACAATGCCCATCCTAACGGCTATTTCGACTACGTGCAAGGTTATACCGTGAACAACGGTCGTGTGTTCTTGCCAAAGGCTGAGCCTTTCGGTGAGGATCTGTACAAATACCTTGTCGGCAAAGGCTTGTCGGCATCTACCGCAGAGAAATACTGTTTCTACGAACTGTACGACTCTACGAAGACCATAGCCAAGCAGATTGCCGAGAAAGACAAGTATATCATGGTGGGACAATACAAAGGTACTTCTGCCAATGTGATCTCACTGGGTGCCTATAACGTGCCGCAGGGTAGTGTGGTCGTTACGGCGGGTGGCGTGACATTGACGGAGGGATCCGACTACAGTGTCGACTATTCTGCCGGTGAGGTGACCATCCTTAACCAGAGTATCCTGGATGCGGGTACACAGGTGAATGTCAGTCTGGAGAGCAATACCGACTATGCCCAGCAACGTAAGACGATGGTGGGACTAAACTGGGAGTATGACTTCTCTAAGGATCTCCAACTCAGTGGTACCTTCCAGCATCTCTCCGAACAGGCGCTTACCACGAAGGTGTCTATGGGTAGTGAACCGCTGAACAATACCATCTGGGGCGTGAATATCAACTGGAAGAAAGAGAGTCAGTGGCTTACGAATATGCTCGACAAGATACCGGGACTGCATTGCACCCTGCCTTCGCAAATCTCTTTCACAGGAGAGTTCGCCCATCTTATTGCCGGCAAGGCGCATGGCACGCAGGATAACGCCTCGTATCTGGATGACTTCGAGAATACCAAGAATGCTATTGATGTGAGTACACCTACCTCATGGATCATCTCGAGTGTACCATCGGTGTTTAATGAGTCGCAAGACAAGACGGGTGTGTCGAGTGGTTATAACCGTGCACTCCTCTCCTGGTATACCATCGATCCGCTGTTTACGCGTCGTTCTTCATCCCTCACGCCCAGTCATATCAAGAGTGATCTTAACCAACTCTCCAATCACTATGTGCGAGAGGTACACGTAAAGGAACTTTACCCGTATCGCGACCAGAGTAATTATAATGGAGCCACTGCTACCTTGCCGATCCTGAATCTGGCTTATTACCCTAGTGAGCGCGGTCCGTATAATCTGGATGTGAACCTGAATAGTGATGGTACATTGCCTAACCCGCAACGGCGATGGGGCGGTATGATGAGGAAGTTGGATACCAGTGATTTCGAGGCTGCCAATATTGAGTATATAGAGTTCTGGCTGCTCGATCCGTTTATCTATTCCAGGAATACCGACAAGGCCGGCAGTTATGGTGGCGACCTGTATATCAACTTAGGAGATATCAGTGAGGATATCCTCCGTGACGGAAAGAAATTCTATGAGAGTGGTATGCCGGTGGATGGCAGCAACAGTTTTACGACTACCCAGTGGGGAAAGATTCCTACGCAGTCTACCGTTACCTATGCCTTTGCCACTACCAGTGGATCACGCTCATTGCAGGATGTGGGATACAACGGACTGACCAATGATGAGGAGAAATCGTTTGGTGCCTATCAGAATTATCTGAACGCTATCCAGGGTAAGGTGTCGGCAGCCGTCTTCGACAGTATACAGAGTGACCCTGCCAATGATGATTATCATTATTTCCGTGGCTCCGACTTCGACCGTATTGAGGCACCTATCTTATATAGATATAAGCGCATCAACATGCCGCAGGGTAACTCACCGGATAATGAGAATAGTCGGGAGTCGTACAGCACGGCTTATAAGTCGACTCCTGACGTGGAGGATATCAACCAAGACTATACCCTGAATGAGTATGAGAAGTATTACCAGTATCATGTCAGTATCCGTCCGGAAGACATGGTGGTGGGTAATAACTTCATTGTTGATAAGCGTGTCAGTGCCGTTCCCCTGCGTAATGAGGGAAAGGATTCTGTTACCTGGTATCAGTTCCGTATCCCCATCAAGGACTATGAGCGTAGGATGGGATCCATCAACGACTTTACCTCTATCCGCTTTATGCGAATGTTCCTGACAGGTTTTGAATTACCAATCATCATGCGCTTCGGCAGTCTTGACCTGGTGCGTGGTGAGTGGCGTATCTATGAGCAGAACCTTTCGGGGGGCAGCGAGACGGGAAAGATGTCGGTTAGTGCGGTGAATATTGAGGAGAACAATGACAAAGAGCCAGTCAACTACGTGCTGCCGCCGGGTATCCGTCGTGACTTAGACCCCACACAACCGCAGTTGGTGGAGAGTAATGAACAGGCATTGGATATCGTGGTGACCGACCTTTCATCAGGTGGATCTAAGGCGGTGTATAAGAATACGAATGTTGACTTACGCCAATACCGCCGACTGCAGATGTTTGTGCATGCCAATGCCATGCAGCAGAATGTCACGAATCTTGCGGATAACCAGTTGGCTTTGTTCGTTCGTTTTGGCTCCGACTACAAGAATAATTACTATGAGTATGAGATACCGCTGAAACTGACAAAGCCGGGCAGCAACTATAATCGTTACAGCGTTGCCGACCAACGGGAGGTATGGCCCGAGGAGAATATGCTCGATATACCGTTCAGCGTCTTCACGGAGTTGAAGAAACAGCGTAATATCGCGAAGGCAGCTGGGCAGGCTTCGTATAACCGAGAGTATTCTTACTATACGGAAGACAAACCGCAGAACAAGGTCACGGTGATGGGTAATCCTTCATTGGGTGAGGTAAAGACCATGATTATCGGTGTGAGAAACCTTTCCAGTGGTGTCAAGTCGGGTGAGGTATGGGTCAACGAACTCCGATTGAAAGAGTATAATAACGAAGGCGGCTGGGCTGCACAAGGAGCGCTGAACATGCAACTGAGTGATGTGGGTAGTGTCAATATGTCGGGCCGTTATACATCAGAGGGCTTCGGCGGACTGGAGGATGGCGTCAGTGCGCGTAGCATGGAGAACTTCGGAACGTATAGCGTGACTACCAATGTGGAGTTGGGTAAGTTCTTCCCCACCAAGGCAAAGGTATCTGCCCCGCTGTATTATTCCGTAACGAAGGAGAAATCCAGTCCGAAATATAATCCGCTGGATACGGATATGCTGTTGGACGATGCCTTAGAGACTGCGGCAGACAAGCACGAGCAAGACTCTATCAAGTCGATTGCTGTGAAAGAAACATCCACCACCAACTTCTCCCTCTCGAACGTACGTGTGGGTATTACCACAAAGCGTCATCCCATGCCATACGATCCGGGTAACTTCTCTTTCTCCTATAGTCATTCACATTCTCACAACTCAGGAGAGACAACCGTCTTCGAGAATGAGGATAACTGGCGTGGGTCGATGAACTATAGTTATACACCGGTGTACAAAACCTTCGAGCCGTTTAAGAAACTGTTTGCTGATAAGAAGAGCAAGTGGCTGGACATTCTCAAGCGATTCGGACTGAACTGGTTGCCACAGAACGTATCCTTTAATACGGATATTACGCGTAACTACTATGAACTGCAGGAGCGCGACATGGAGAATATGGAGAATCCGGAACTGCCTATCACCTTCAGTGAACAGTTCTTATGGAATCGTGACTTCTCCATCCGCTGGGATCTCACTCGTAACCTGCATATGTCGTTCAACAGTGCTACCCATGCGCAGATTGAAGAGCCCTATACGCCGATAAACAAAGATTTGTATCCCACACAGTATGAGGCGTGGAAAGACTCGGTGTGGACGAGCATCAAGAATTTGGGTACACCACTCGACTATCAGCAGAATTTCCAGGCATCGTATCAGTTGCCACTGAACCTGCTGCCTATCTTCGACTGGGTGAATGCCGATGCCAGCTTTAATTCTTCCTATAAGTGGGTGAGAGGAACGGATCTGGAAGATGGCACGTCATTAGGTAATGTCATTACCAACGACCGTACTATAAACCTGAATGGCTCTTTCAATCTGGAGCGGTTGTATAACCACATCCCGTTCCTGAAGAGTACCAATGACCGTTTTAATAAGACGTCATCGCGGCAGAATACTCGTAATCAACAAGGAAGGAATGCACGTACTAATCAGCAGAATAACCGTAACCAACAGGGTAATGCGCGTAATCAAAACGCCCGTAACCAGAATACACGTGATCAGCGGGCTCTGCCACGTAACCAACGTAGTTTTGAAAAGGAGATAACACTGATGCCAGATACCACGCTTACTGTGGCACATGGTAAGAACAGCAAACGGTTGGATATCCTGGCAAAGACCAATGAAGGAAAATCCTTCCGTCTCAAGTATAAGATCGTTGACAATAACAAGATACAGATCACCTCAAAGGTGGATTCCGCAACGAAGTTGAAACTCACCGTCACTCCTAAGGCTCCTCTTGAAGAGAAGTCGTGGTATAAGACCGCACAGGTGATTGCCCGCGGACTGATGCTCGTAAGGAATGTCAGTCTGTCGTATCGCCAGCAAAACGCCATGGCAATACCTGGCTTTATGCCTATGGCCGGTGATGTGTTCGGACAGAAGCGTGACGGAGTGTTGACACCAGGACTTGACTTCGCCTTCGGTCTTACCGGTGACAGTTTCATAGATAAAGCCGTAGAAAACAACTGGCTGTTGATGGCCGACAATGTCGCCACCCCTGCCACTTCTAATAAGACGGAGGATCTGCAGATACGTATGACGCTTGAACCAGTCAAGAACTTCCGTATAGACCTGAATGCCAGTCGTGCGGAGACACGTGCTAAGAGTGTTCACTATATGTTTGATGGCATGCCGATGACGCAGAGCGGTACTTTCACGATGACAACTATCTCGATGAAGAGTGCCCTCGAGGGAATGGGCGATGCCAACAATGGATATTATTCTGCCTCATTCGAGAAGTTCTGTAATTCGCTCGATCATTATCAGCAACGGGTGCAGGCACAATATGAAGGGGCTACCTATCCTGTGGGTACCAGCAAGGCCGGTCAGGCATATAATCCAGAGAATGGAACAGTGAATAAATACAGCGCTGATGTGATGGTTCCCGCTTTCTTAGCCAATTATACGGGTTCGGGTGGCGGAAAACTCAGTATATTCCCTGCGCTGTCCCGCTTGTTGCCCAACTGGTCTATCCGTTACAGTGGACTCAGTCAGTTGCCTTTCTTCCAGAATCTTTTTAAGAGTGTCAACCTCAATCATTCTTACAAGAGTATCTATGCGGTGGGCGCATACTCCAGCTACAGCACCTTCATGGAGTATATGAATGGTTTAGGATTTGTTACCGATGCCACTACGGGCAATCCCACACCGTCGTCGATGTTCAATATCTCTACGGTAAGCATCAACGAGTCGTTCTCACCGTTGCTGGGAATAGATGTCACCTTGCAGAATAACCTTACCTGTAAACTCGAGTACCGTACGACGAGGGTGCTGAACCTCTCGATGACCAGTGTGCAGATCAATGAGTCGAGCAGTCATGACTGGGTATTGGGCTTCGCCTATAAGATCAACGACTTCAAACTCTTCGGCGGCGGTGGCAGTAGGAAGAATGCACGTACCTCTGGTAATAACAGGGGTAACCGCCAGAATAATAACAATGCACAACAACGACAGTCTCAGTCGAGTAGGGGAGGACGTAGTAACTTTAATCATGACCTGAATCTCCGTCTGGATCTGAGTCTGCGTAAACAAGCCACTATCGTGAGGGATATCGCTTCGGTAACCAGCAGTGCTAGCAGTGGTAACAATGCGTTCAAACTGTCGTTCAACGCCGACTATACCCTGTCGCGCCTGCTTACGATGAGTTTCTTCTTCGATCGTCAGACCAATACACCGTTGTTGAGTAGCAGTTCTTATCCCACCACTATTCACGACTTCGGACTGAGTATGAAGTTCTCTTTGACAAGATAATATTAACATTAAAATATAATATGATGAAAAGATTCTTTTTCCTAACCGCCTTGATGCTTGCCACATTGACAAGTATGGCACAAGACCGCCCCAAACTGGTTGTCGGCATCGCTGTCGACCAGATGCGTTGGGATTATCTCTATCGTTATTACGATGAGTATACCGACGGAGGCTTTAAACGACTGATGAACGAAGGTTACAACTTCGAGAACTGCATGATCAACTATATCCCTTCTGTGACAGCCATTGGCCATACCTCTCTGTTTACAGGTAGTGTTCCCTCTATCCATGGTATTGCAGGCAACAACTTTTATATTAAAGGAAAGAGTGTGTATTGCTGTGAAGATCCCGATGTTCAGACGGTGGGTAGTGAAACGAAAGCTGGTATGCGCTCTCCCCGTAACCTGTTGGTAACGACGATAGGTGATGAGTTAAGGACAGCCACCAACTGGCAGGCAAAGCTGTTTGGTGTCTCTTATAAAGATAGGGCAGCCATCTTTCCTTCCGGACACAGTTCGAATGCCGCCTATTGGTTTGATGAGAAGGCAAACGGCTTTATCACCAGTACCTATTATATGAGTGAACTGCCCGAATGGGTGAAGAAATACAATAGCGGAATAAAGAAGTTGCCGTTGGATGATATTCAGTACACTCCCTATGGAAACGAGATCGTGGTGGAGATGGCCAAGGAGATCATCCTCAATGAGAAGTTAGGCAAGAGTCAGACGACAGATATGTTGACGATCAGTTTCTCTTGTCCGGATAAGGTCGGTCATAAGTTTGGCACCCATGATCCGAAGACCCATGATCAGTATGTAGGGTTAGACAAACAACTGGCAGCGTTCTTCACCTTCCTGGATAAGCAGATAGGTAAAGGACAATATCTCGTATTCCTCTCAGCAGACCATGGAGCTGCCAATAGTGTGCAGTTGAATTTGGATCATCGTCTTCCAACCGGTCTCTTCCGTTCAAGAGAGATACTGGGGGATATGAACAAGCATTTGACTACTGTCTTCGGAAAAGAGATGAAGTATGGCAACGCCATTCAGGATTACCGAGTTGTCATCAATCATAGTGGTATTAAAGAGGCTGGACTCGATGAGTGTAAGGTACGCGAAGAGATGGTAAACTTCCTTAAGGAGAAAGACTGCTTCTCGTATGTCGTTGATCTGGAGAAGGTGATGGCTGCTCCTATTCCTGCCGTTGTCAAAGAGAAGATCGTCAATGGCTATAACCGTGAGCGTTCCGGTGAGATACAATTGATACCCAAGCCGGGATATCTCGGCAGTGGAGGCTACGGCACTTCCCATGGCTTGTGGAATCCATACGATTGTCATCTGCCATTCCTGTTGATGGGCTGGGGCGTGAAACATGGCACCTCACAGCGTGCTTGTTATATTACGGATATCGCACCTACCGTATGTGCGCTGATACATATCCAGATGCCTAACGGCTGCATCGGTAATCCACTTGACCTGAAATAAAACGTTAACGTTAACGATAACCTTAACAAAGCGCCCTTTCGATCTTGATTCGAAAGGGCGCTTTAATTATTAATTTTCAAGTTTTGCATTTGCTCAACTTCTTTGAAGTTAAGTAGTTATAGTAGTTATCGCTTCGCTCTTCCTGCGGACAGATGTTAAGCCATTACCCTGTTGATAATATTATGTATCACATAGCATATGGCTTAACTTCATTAACTTCATTAACTTCTTAACTTCTTAACTTCTTAACTTCTTTAGAAATTACTTGTCATATCCATGTGCCGCATAGTCGATGGTATAATGCAGTCCGCGGCATTCTTTGCGCTCCAAGGCCTGACGGGTGATGAGATAACCTACGTTGATCATGTTACGCAGTTCACAGATATCCTTGCTGGCCTTGACACGTTTGAAGAGTCGTTCGGTCTCCTCATAGAGCATATCTAATCGATCCCATGCACGTTGTAGACGTAGGTTACTACGTACGATACCCACATAGTTAGACATGATCTCACCAACCTCTTTGACACTCTGCGTAATCAGCACCTTTTCCTCATTACTCATCGTACCCTCATCGTTCCACTCAGGTATCTGTTCATTGAAATCATACAGATCGAAGTGATCCAAAGAGTGACGTGCAGCTGTCTCTGCATAGACGACAGCCTCTATCAGGGAGTTGCTGGCCAGACGGTTGCCGCCGTGCAGACCTGTGCATGAACACTCTCCCAGTGCATAGAGTCGGTCGATGCTGGTACATCCGTTCAGGTCCACCTTAATACCGCCACACATATAGTGTGCTGCCGGGCGCACCGGGATATAGTCTGTAGTGATATCGATACCTATAGTCTTGCACTTCAGATAGATGTTGGGGAAGTGCTTCTTTGTTTCTGCGGGGTCTTTATGGGTGACATCGAGACATACATGACTCAGTCCGTGTACCTTCATCTCTTTATCGATAGCGCGTGCCACGATATCACGGGGTGCTAACGACAGTCGTTCATCGTATTTCTCCATGAAACTCTCTCCGTTAGGCAGGCGCAGGATGCCACCATAGCCACGCATGGCCTCCGTGATGAGGAAGGCAGGATGAGTCTCGCCGGGTGAATAGAGTGCTGTGGGATGGAACTGCACAAACTCCATATCCTGTACGGTACCCTTAGCACGGTATACCATAGCCTCACCGTCACCAGTGGCGATAACGGGGTTGGTTGTTGTCTGATAAACGGCTCCGCAACCACCTGTACACATCACCGTCACCTTACTCAGATAGGTATCTACCTTCTGTGTATCTGGATTCAGCACGTAGGCACCATAACAATTAATGTAGGGTGTGCGTCGGGTAACTCGTGCTCCCAGATGGTGCTGTGTGATGATCTCCACAGCAAAGTGGTTCTCCTTGATGGTGATATCCGGATTGTTTCTTACGGCTTCCATCAGTCCGCGCTGTATCTCAGCACCCGTATCATCGGCATGATGCAGGATACGGAACTCACTATGTCCACCCTCACGATGCAGATCGAAAGAGCCATCTTCTTTCTTGTCGAAGTTTACTCCCCACTGCACCAGTTCTTTAATCTGTTCGGGTGCCATCCTTACCACCTGCTCAACAGCAGCACGGTCACTGATATAGTCACCGGCAATGATCGTATCTTCGATATGCTTATCGAAATTGTCTACTAAGGTGTTGGTGACAGATGCTACACCACCTTGTGCGAAAGAAGTGTTTGCTTCGTCAAGGTTGGTCTTGCAGATCATACAGATCTTACCCTTCTTTGCCTTTGCTACTTTTAAGGCATAACTCATACCAGCCACTCCGGCGCCGATAATGAGAAAGTCGTATTTATATACCATAGGTTTTGTTTTCTAATTGAGAATTATTTTAAAGGTTAGTGTATAATGTCGTATGTGGACTTATGCATGAAGCACCTACTCTTTTCTGGTAACCAACCATGCACCGAGCAATACCAGCACAGCAGCCACAGGTTTGTCCCATGTGAGGACGTCCTGTCCGATAGCGATAGCTACCAGTGATGCTACTACCGGTTGGATGTTGGTGTATATACTCACCGTGGTGGCCTTCAGGTATTGCATGGCATAGGGGATAAGGAAATACCCCAGTACCGTGGCGAAGATCACGATAAAGAGCATGGCTGCTGCTCCATCCCATCCAAACTGTCCTCCGTAGAGGGCTGTCTGTGGGAAATCATGCCAAGAGAAGGGTAGTACGGCGATGGTGGATACGAGGAAGATCCACTTCATCTGTGTCACTGCTGTGTATTTCTGTGATACCTTACGGGTGATAAGCAGATATACCACCCATGTCAGCACGCTCAGAATTGCCAGGAAGATACCCAGCAAGTCGTTACTGCCAGCACCTGCCTGCCATCCTACGAACACCATCAGAGCTGCTCCGATGATGGCCAAGTTTACGCCTAAGGATTTTTCTCGTGTGATGCGTTCCCCTAAGAACATCGCTGCCATGAGCATGGTGGCGATAGGTGTAAGGGTAGAGATCAGCGAGAAATATACGGGTGTGGTGAATTTCAACGACCATGCTGTGAGGGTCTGTGAGATAACAAAGCCTAACAAACCACCGGCCATGATAATCAGCAGGTCGCGTTTCTCAACCTTTTCCTTTGGAAGAAACATACTGATTACCCAAAAGATAAGCGTGGCACCGATACAGCGTGATGCCATGTAGGTCATGGGTGTCACCCAGTCTTCCAACAGAAACTTGGTCACGGGAACACCGAGTCCGAAAATTACATTCGCAAAAAGAATGGCCGCATGGCCACTGTATTGATTTTTGTTCATAGTTGCAAAAGTACATAATTATTTCATTATAGAGATAAGATATCTCCTTTTTTACAAGATTTTCATTTTTTTTTGTTACTTTGTAGATAATTTGTTATCTTTGTACAGTCATTCTAAAGTTTCCCACTTGCAAATAGCTTGCCCTTAAAGTCTTAAAAATCAAGAGGAAAGAGAAGGAATGTCCAAAAGTTTTTGTATCTTTGTAGTGCAAATAAATCATTGATACATAAACAATTAAACATTCCTTATATGTTTGCA
>CADBSW010000092.1 GCA_902797505.1 uncultured Prevotellaceae bacterium
AGACCTAGCATCACTACTCCTGCGAAGAAATATTTGATTGCTTTCATATTCTCAATTTTTAAATTAATACTCACTCGTTTGATGTTAATTTCTAAATATGGTTTAAGTTTCAATAATTATTTTCTCTTAAATTTTACTCACCTTTTACATTTACATCCCTTATCATGATCTCTCCTCTTATGGGTAGAAGACCTGATTTAAAGACAATTAACTGTCCTTTGGGTTGTTCGATAAAGTGAGCGAATCCCCATGGCAATCCTCTGCGAGGATCATTCAATAGGGCATATAATCTTCTCACGAACGGATATTTTCCGTCTAACAGCCATGCCTGATAAGGTTTCCAACTGTTCATGGGCGTTGCCACATCCAGTTTACTTATAGACATAACGGTGATGTTCTTTTTCCATGTAGTATTGGTAGTGTCTCGCTTGTCGTTGAGCCAGTTACTACCGATAATGCCGATGGCATTGGGTGTTTTCTCGACATAGTCAATCACATCCTTGCTGGATTCTGCCGCAAAGATATTCGGACTGTTGATGGGCTTTCCTCCTAAGATGGAGTCTACGCAATAGTGAACGGTGCTGGAACTGGGATTGTCAAAGCATACCCAGATCTCTCCACGCTTAGAACCGGGAACGACATCACTCCAGTTCTTTGCCTCACCACTGAGAATACGCTTCACATCTTTTACACTGATACAAGAGTCGGTGTTTTGATTATTGCATATCAGTGAGAGTCCATCCTCTGCTATTGGTATGGCTACCGGCTGATAACCTTTAGCCCGGAGGTTGTCGTACTCCTCCTTACTGAAATCTCTTGAGGTGATGGCCAGACACAGACTGTCACTGAGTAACAGGTTGACGGCCTCCAACTCGTTGGTGTAGATCGGTGTCACCTTGGCCTTGGGATACATGGCCTCGAAGACTACACGCTCTTCATCTATGATAGGACTAAAACTTTCGTCAGAAGCGAATGTTATCGCTCCTGACGAATAAGTATCTGTTCTACTGCTTTTCGGTTTGCTCTCGCATGAGAGCAAACCGAAAGCAAGTGTGCATCCTACTATACTGTAGAATAAGTTCTTATACATTTACTGTTAATTACTGAAGTTTGAACATTACAGGTACGGTATACTTCACACGTACTGCAGATCCATTCTGCTTACCAGGGTTCCACCTCGGCATTGCCTTAACAACGCGGGTAGCCTCTTTGTCAAGTGATGGGTCAACAGACTTAGCAACGTGTACGTCAGTTACAGAACCGTCTTTCTCAACGACGAACTGTACGATAACACGACCTTGTACACCATTCTCAGCAGCGATAACCGGGTACTTGATGTTCTGGCTCAGCCATTGCATCAAAGCTGGCATACCACCGGGGAATGAAGGCATCTGCTCTACAACGTCGAACACCTTGTTCTCTTCCTCATGCTTCGGGGGCTCCGGCTGTGCAATCTCTTCCTTTGCTTTCAGCACTTCACCACCAACTTCGTCATTACCTTGAACGTCGAAGGCACCGATCGTTGTATTTGTGTTCTCTACTTTCTGCAGGTCAATCTCCTCGTCGTCCTTCACCTCGTTATCTTTCTTGATCACAGGGGCGGTGAACTTGATAGAGCTCTTTACCTTTTCAACAACTTTCTCTGGTTCAACCTTAACAACCTCCTTCTTCTCCACCTTGGCTTCCTTCTTCTTCTGCTCGAGTGCAGAGAGCTCGATAGCCTGGGTGTTCTCGACGGTACGGTTAGCTTCAACCATCTTCTGAATACTCAGTCCGATGAAAAGCAGTAATGCAGCTAATGCAACAATTAAAATTGACCAAACGTTGCGTTTAGTAGTACCCTTGCGGAGTTTATACGCACCGTATGCCTGGTTCCTACCTTCGAATACAAGGTCGGTCCATTCATTGGATACCAAATCTAACTTTGCCATTTGTTTTTCCTTTCTTTAATTATTAATTACCGATAATTACTTGACACCTCTCTTCTCTAAGAGTTTGAGGTCGTCATCGTTGATCTTATCGATAACGTATGTTCCAATACTGCATATAGTCATCTCATCGAGAGCGTCAACCATGTTCTTGTAGGAAGCTTCGTCGGTACACTTGATGATGATAGTCATCGTAGGTATCTTACCAGTCTCCAGCTCACCCTTCTTGATCTTTGCCAATTCCTTGTCGTAGATACTGTCGGGATATTGCATTGGATTTTCGAGCTTCTTCTGGTCAAGCTTAATCTTAGCTGCCATGATATCTGCTACAGGAGTAAAGCCGTCTTCTGTTACGTGCTTGATGAGCACGTCACGGATACCGTTCTTACCCCATGTGGTCTCTTTCAAACAGGTAGGATCATCATAGTTGGGGATACCCTCCACATAATAGATCTTATCGTTACCACATACAAACATGGTGATTGTCTGTGAGGCCTTTGCTGCGTTACGGTCCTGATCTGAGATGTTCTTATCGTTACTCGGCATTGTGAGGTTCATCGTCTGAGGCTTAGCCAGAGATGTACACAGCATGAAGAAGGTGATAAGAAGCATCATCATGTCCACCATCGGCGTGAAGTCCACGCGGGTGTTCATCTTTTTCTGTCTGCTTTGCTTTTTCTTTGCCATG
>CADBSW010000093.1 GCA_902797505.1 uncultured Prevotellaceae bacterium
ATGATTTCTTTCTTTTCTTCTAAACTGTGATGTATGTACATAATGAACCCCAGAAGTTTTTTTGTCTAACTTCTGGGGTTCACTTCATCTCGAAGCACCCTCCCCCATTGATTATGAAAAAGGATTAAACCCTTGATTGTTTTTCTTTGCTTGCAGGCGACATTTCGTCGTCGTTTCCTGATGCAAAGATATGCCGATAATAATGATCCACAATCATCTTTCTTGCCTTTCTCTTGATTAAGTATAGACAAGAAAAACTATCATGGACATAACAAATAAATGGGCAGAAGAAATGTCCAAAGGATCCTTATTTCAAAGAGTCCTAATACATAAAACTGGGAGTCCTAGTACTTAAAACTGGGAGTCCCAATACTTAAAACTGGGAGTCCCAATACGTAAAACTGGGAGTTTTAATTACTATTGGTAAGAGTCCGGTGTATCCGGACTCCTTAGAAAAATAAAAGGTCAATGTGTTACAAGCGTAAGGCCTCGGACATGTCTGTGATTTGTTTCGCCATTCACAGGGAACTTACCCTGTGAACCATAACACAATAGATATAATCCCACGTGTGATATTTAATATTCTTTTGAGAACCATAGACGGTAGATAGGATCGACAAACACAAAATGGCCATCCTTTAACTCTATGATATCCTTGGCCTGCAGAATACGCTTGTTCTTACTGATAGTGTTAGGGTTGCCAAGATGATATCTGGATCTTGTTTCAGAGGATGAAAGCTGACTTACATGATCCTTAATGGCACGGAGCATCTCTATCTGACTGACTGCGAGAGACTCCGTGTCGTTGAGGAACATCGGTGAGTTGGTGTTAATCATTTGTTGTAACCCAAAGCTGAAGGACTGTTCTGTGACTTCTACAGTGGTAGAATTCCATATAAAATAGCAACATTGCTGAAGATACCACGAATGGCATTCGGTAACATCACAGATACGCTCGGCAAATAAAGGAGTTATTGACTTGCCGGATTTTTCAAATGTACTAATGATAAACGGCATCCATTCCTCTTTGGGAATCTTATTCAGAAAAAGTAATTGCCCGAAACGGTAAAATGGTGAGTTAGAATTATTGAAAATGTCGAGCATCATGTGCCGCTTGCTGCCATACAGACAGTAAGAAACATGTTGCTGCTGTTGCCATACTGAACGCATCTTTCCTTCCATGTTTTTGTATTCGGGAAGATTTGCCAACTGCTGGTATTCATCAATACACACAATGATTTTTATCTTCTTGGCAACAGCCAGTGTTTCAGGCAGTCGAAGAATGTCCATCTTATCCTGCTCTTGCGGTATAAACTTCACGTCAAATGCCATGAAGTTAGTAACATCTTCTTTAATGACAACTTGCGGCACGACACCGGTAAGAAATTTCTTTGCGTCCTGAATACGTTTCTCCAACCTACTTGAAGCACAGGCAATGACCTGACTGGCAAATGTCTTGTAAAACTCAGCTTCAGAACCAATGCTGAAAGCATCGATATAACATACCCTAATATTCTTGTCCTCCTCCATCAGCTCCTCCATTGCAACCTTTACTAACGACGACTTGCCCCATCTGCGTGGTGATACTAGCATCACATTGATATGTGACAATATATACAAAAAGTTACCTTAGGGTAAGTTACCTTAGGGTAAGTTTTATACTACTTTAACAGGTTATGGCAAGAGTCGTACGAGACCAGTCTCTCCATCAAGTTATTAAAGATACTTCTTAAAGAACGCCAAGGTCTTCTCTTGGAAGGTTTTCGGACAACTATGGGGAATGTCCCATATCTCTGTGTCGAGCTTGTCGGCGGCTCCCTGACTCTTCCACGTGTCGTTCATGATACCGAAAGCCTTCTCAACGCCAGGCAGCGGAAAGAGTTTGTCACGCTTGCCACTGACGAAGAGCATTGGCTTCGGACAGGCCAACGAGGCGATATGCGGGTAGTCGAGATAACGGCGGAGTCCGGGAATACAGTTGGCGAAACCACCATTCTCACTGCGCCCATAACGGGTGGTGAGCTGCACATCCGATGTGATCATCCAACAAATAGCGGCACCCACCTTGATACGGTCACTCAAGGCCGACAACATCCACGCACGGTAGGCACCCATCGAACAACCCACACAACCGATACGCTCAGCATCCACCTCGGGAAGAGTGGCGAGAAAGTCTGTCCCCGCCATATCATCGTATGTCATATAAGCACTCAGATCCACGCCATACATCATCATATTGCCAGCGATCATGTCGTATTTGCTGCGATCCACTCCCTCTGCTCTGCCGCGCTCTCCCCACATCGGGGCATCAGCGGAGAACACCACATAACCATGTTTGGCTAAGTAATCCCCGAAGTACTGACCCTCGTAGAGATTATCTGCCCAGGCATCCGCATCCTTGATAACAGCGGAATCCACGGCAAACGGACGGATCATCTTCTCCTTACCTATATATAGATGGGCACCGTGATCGTGCAGGGCATTCACGGCAGGGAAGGGTCCTTTGCCATCGGGAATCAACAACAAGGCCGTTACACGGTAGTAACGGGAGAGATTGAAAGCAATCTTCCGCGCTTTATAACCGTCGCGCTGCTCCTCGGCCAGCACCTCCATATCATAACTGGCGGCAGGTGGCGGTGGTGTGAGCATACACTCGAACACCTTCTCACGAGCCGTCTTCTTCCACTTCTTGAAGTTCTTGATCTTACTGTTTCCCCACGCCAGCGGATAGTCCAGATCGGCAATCAACTCCTCCATATACACCGGCATGTTCTTGACAAACTCATGGTTCTCCCGCTTCTGGGCATGACTAACGAATGTGGAGGTCAACAGGAAGACACCTGTTAACAACAACTTTATATATTGTTTTCTTCTCATTTTAATGAATGATTATAACACTCTGCAAAGATACATAAAAACGAAAGCAATACAAAAAGAAATTCTATTTTAATGAGAAGTGCATGATATGTTATCTAAAGTTATTAAAAAAATCATATGTTTTGCCTTGTATAAAAGATAAAAATACTATCTTTGTGGAAGCAATGCAAATGGTTGAAAACGATAGGAGATATGGAGCAAAAACAAATAACAGCAGCATATATTGAAGCGGTAAAAGCCATTAAAAAGGCTATATTAGAAAGTCGCTATCGTGCCGCACGCTTGGTAAACAAGGAGGTGCTCGCCTTGTACTATGCTATTGGCGGATATATTTCCGTTCAAAGCAGATCGGCTAAATGGGGAAGTAATGCTATTGGCACCATCTCAGAATTACTACAACAAGAACTACCAGGATTAAGAGGTTTCTCTGAAACCAGCATTAAGCGTATGCGCATATTTTATGAGGCATGGTGTTGCATATTTGATAATCGTCCATTGGCAACGGACGATTTACGAACGAACATAATTCCTGTTGGAGATAGTGGACGTATTGAAATTCGTCCATTAACAACGGACGAATTAACTCCTGAGGCTTTGGATGCTTTTCTTGCTGTCGGATTTACAAACCACTATGAGATTTTGGCTCATAAGAAGGATGTAAAGCAACGACTGTTTTACATAGTTAATTGTGCAACTGGCTTCTGGAGTGGAGACAAGTTGAAATATTACATGAAGGATGATTTATACAGCAAACGAGGCTGTATGCCCAACAATTTCACCATAGCCATTGCTAACACAGATTTACGCAATAAAGCATTACGCTCTTTCAAGGATGAATATCTACTTGACTTCGTTAATATAGAAGATTTTGACGAGGAAGACGAACGAGTGATAGAACAGCAGATTGTTCACAATATCAAGAACTTTATCATGGCATTAGGAAATGATTTTTCGTTTATGGGTAACCAGTATCGGCTTATTGTTTCCGAAAAAGAGTATTTCATTGATTTGTTGTTCTTCAATCGCCGTCTGCAAGCGCTGGTTGCAATAGAGTTGAAGCGAGGAGCATTTAAACCCGAATACGCAGGGAAGTTAAACTTCTACCTTTCCGCACTCGATGAGAATATTAAACTACCCCATGAGAATCCGTCTATCGGTATCATTCTCTGCAGAGACAGGGACTTAAAAACTGTTGAGTTTGCTTTTCGTGACATCAATAAGCCGATGGGAGTAGCAACATTTCGTACATCGTCAGAATTACCTAAGGAATATCAAGGTATTCTCCCCGAACCAGAAGAACTACGGAAACTAATGTGATACATAAATAACATATCGATAATAACAGTATTATCCACCACCATTCGAGGAGATTCTTAAAAGAAAAATTGACTTAGAACTACTCCCCTATCGCCTGACGGTAGTCGAGCAGACGGTTGCGGTATTCGGCATAAGCATCCGTACGACGGTCGAGAGCCTGCTGATACAACAGTTGGGCCTCCAGCAGATCAGTCATCCTTGATACTCCGGCCTTATATTGATCACGATTCAGGCGCAGGTTCTCCTCTGCTTGTTTGATGCTGCGCTCAGCAATAGACAGTTGCAATTGCGACTCGCTGACATCATTCCATGCCTTCTGCATACGGATCTTCAGCATTTCCGACTTATCCTGCTGTTCATCGATTGCCTTCTGGTGTTCTATCTTCTTTCGCTTCACAGCATGCGACCCACCCCACCAATCGCTGATAGGGATACTGACGGTAGCGAAGACCATCGCAAAGGCACGGTCATTCTCCATGAGGTTGTGGTAGTTGTAGCCTGCGCCAACAGCCACGGAAGGGAGATTCTCTCCTACCGCCAGTTTCTTTTGCAATGCGGTAGCCTCCACCTGTTTGCTAAGCAACTGATATTCGGTAAGTCGCTCCAACGATTGTTGCTTGTCTGCCTCAGTAGGCGTAGATAACAACGGTTGTGCGGTAAAATCCGTTGTGGGAGGGATGGTAAACAAGGTATCCTTCAATCCGCAATACTGACTGATGAGCAGTTTCATCAAAGAGATTCCGTTACGCAACTTAAGTTTCTGACTCTCGATATCATTCTGTCGCAACTCTACCTGTAAGAGATCATTACGCATGGCCACACCGGCTTTCACGGCCACATCCACATCCTTATGGATATCCTGAAGGAGCGTCTCCACGGCAGCTATCGTCTTCATCTTCTCCTGCAGAGAGAGATACTGCCAATAATACTGCTAGGTCGTCTTCTCCACCTCGTTTTCAGAGAGTTGTAACTGCAGTCGACTCACTTCCTCGCCCACCTTGGCGAGTTTATTGCCATTGGTGATCTGTCCACCGGCATAGATCGGTTGTATAGCACTGATACCAGCAATCGTTCCGTTCTTCATCATCGTCATGCTCATCGGACTGTTAAGCGAAGCCAACATCTCAGCGGGCAACGACTGAGCCAATATAGGAAGCAGTTCTTCGGGCAACATTTCTCCTGGATTCATATCCATCTTAGCCATGCCCTTGTTGGCATTAAACCAAGCCCCTGTGCCGCTGATATTCGCAAAATACTTGGTAAACGCCTCCTTGCGTTGCTCCTCAGCCGCAGCAATGGAATGTTTGGCTGAGCGAATAGCGATGTTATGACTCATTGCAGAGTCTTTCAGTTGCTGCAATGACAAGGTTTTTTGTGCTGTCATCGAGATATGGCAGCATATCATCAACAAGACAATAATTAGCTTCTTCATTCTATATTTTATAATCTTTATATTCGCAGTAATATCAATTTCTTCTTTCCTGATAATAGCATACTCACTTTTCTCCAGAGAAAAGTTCCAAAAGAGCTTCGACCTCTCCCACGCCCATTCCCGAGCTTCGCTCGCCTACCCGTAGCCTTTCTCCTCACCAGGAGAGGGATGTAACCGCTCCTACTCGTCGCTCTTACACTATGGTAAGCTCGCCCCATCAAAGGGGCGGCTTTTATTATTTTAAATTAACTTTCCAATAGATCACTGGCAGCATGGTGACAACCATGATGAGTGAACCGATACCACCGGCAAAGATGGTGACACCTACCGGCATCCAGAAGGAAGAACCGGCGATAATCATCGGGACAACACCCACTGCTGTAGTGGCCGTCGTCAGGAAGATAGGCACCATACGGCGCTTACCAGCCTCATAAGCAGCTTGCTTGACTGCTTCATTATAGGCCTTACGGTCGGTGCGCCAGTCACCATGCTCTGCCACGTATTGCTTGATCAGATCAATGGCATGCTCAAAGATCAGTATCTCGTTACGCATAATCATTCCCATCAGGGTAATCACACCCATAATAGACGTCAGTCCTAAGGTGCGGTTCATCAATCCTAATCCGATGAGCGCTCCCGGTATCATAAGGCCTAAGGCTGCTATACATACCAGTGAGATTCCGAATTTCTTGAAGTTGAACAACAGGAAGAAGAAGATGATCACCATAGCGATGGCCACGCCACCGATAATCATAGGGATGGCCTCCCCATTATATTCGATTTCACCACCTACCTCACAGCGTACGCCTTCGGGCAGAGGGATCTCCTCCTGCATGATCTTTGCTATGCGACTTTCCACCGGAGCTGCATAGATACCGTTGGCAAACTGGGCCGTCACGGTAATACAGCGCTCACCGCCGCGATGCATGATTCGACTCTCACTCCATTGCGGTTGTACCTTAGCCACCTGTCTTAGTGGAATGGTGGTATTCGGATTGCCCACGCCTGCAGAGAGCATAGACAAGGGGGAGGATATTCCTAAGTTCTCTATATCCGAGAAGGTCATGTCGGCATCATCTTTCACGATGATGGGCAACTCATAGTCACCCTCCCAGATCTGTCCTACCCGCAGATCACCGGTAATAGCACTGAGTGCCAATGATGCCTCAGAGCGGTTGATACCCAACTGCGCAGCGGCGATAGGATCGAGTTCTACGCTGATGAGTGGGTAAGGCTGTAGGAAATCGGTGTGCACCCATTCCAGTTCTGGCATCTCGCGCATACGATCCATCAGTCGTTCTGCCACCACATGCAGGGAATCGAGATTCTCTCCATAGAAACGGTATTCCAACTCAGGCACCTCCAGATAATCGAGTCGTTTAAAACGGATATAGGCCCCAGGGAAAGCCTCGCTCCACTGTTCTTGGTATTTCGCGAGCAGGTCTAAGGTGGCTTCCTGCGATACCGTATTGACGATAAACTGCGCATAGTTAGCCCCTGCCATCTGCGGTGCATAACAAGTCATAAAGCGTGGTGAAGAACAACCGATAAAGCTGGTGATACACTTCACCTGCTCATCCTTTTGCATTACGTGTCGCAAAGAATCGGCGATTACCCTTGTGTCACTGATGCCTTTTCCTTCCGGTTGGAAGATCTCCACGGCAAACTGGTCACGGTCGGCATACGGGAATTGACGAATCTTCAGTGTCAAGACGATCAATGAAGACAGTAATATCACGGCGATACCCCCTCCTATGGTCAACCAAGGATGACGGAATGTAGCATCCAGCACACGGTTATATGTTTGCTGCACCCAATGGGTAATCGCATTTCCACCTGTCTGCACCTTATCTGGTTTGATGATCAGAACCTCCAAGAAGGGTATCACCGTAACAGCCAGCATCAGCGATACCATCAGGTTGATGGTGATGGTAATGGGGAAATCCTCCATCGCATCGTGGAAGGCACCCGTCATGGTATATAACAAAGGATAGAAAATCACACAGATACACAGCGTAGCGAGCATCATCGGCATGAAGTATTGCTGAGCCGACACGATGGCTGCCTCACTGGGTTTCATACCCATTCCTAAATACTCCAGATAACCGTCGATCACCACAATAGAGTTATCGACCACCATTCCAAGCACCACGATAAGAGCTGCCAGCGTGACGATGTTCAGTTCAATACCCATCATATACATGATAGCCACCGAGATAAAGGTGCTCAACGGTATGGTGATGGCAGCGACAATAGCTGAGCGAAGTGGGAACAGCACCATCATCACCAGGATAATGACCACCATGGAGATCAACAGGTCGCGCAAGAAATCACTCACACTCTTACCCACCACCTTGGGTTGATCGGCAATACGGGTGGTCGTCACGTCGTCAGGAAGTTCTGTAGCGCGGAAATCCGCCAACACTTTATCTACCTCCTTGCCATACTGCACGATATTATTGCCGGGCGTCATCTCCAACGACAACAAGACACAGGGATGACCATCCTGCTCGATATAACTCTTGTCGGTGTCATACTCACGCACCACACGTGCCACATCCCTTACCCTGACCGTCTTTCCACTGGCCGGGTCACTGAAGATAATATGATTGGCGATCTCCTCTTCACTGTTTTGTGTAGGTGCTATATGAATAGGTGTCTGCTGGTCGATATCACTGATGCTGCCACTCATCGTGGTGATACCCTCAGCCTGCAGTTTGCTGAAGAGCAACTGCTGACCGATGCCATAGGCCTGCAACCGTTGACGGTCAACATATAGCGATATCTGTTCTTTCTGTTCACCATATACTCTTACATTAGCTACCGACGGAATACGGCGCAAACGGTCACCCAACTGGTCGGTATAATCTTGCAGTTCACGATAGCTACGTTCTTTACTCTCTATCGCTATCAGCAGGGCTGAGGTATTTCCGAAGTCATCATTGGCAACAAGTGCCAAGACACCCTGAGGAAGACTCTGCTTGAAAAGTGTCAGTCCGTGCTTAATCTTACTCCATACCTCATCCTTGTTATTCACATCGTCATTGAGACGCACCATCACGATGCACATCCCATTTTGTGATGTTGTAGTGGTCTTCTTTCGGTTCACCTCACCGTAAGTAAACAGATAACGTTCTAAAGGACGGGCAACCTGTTCTTCCACCTCTTCGGTGGTGGCACCCGGATAAACGGCAATGACAACACCCTGACGGATAGTAAAGGCCGGGAACTCATCCTTCGGCATCACATACATACCGTAGATACCCATCAGGAACAACAAGATTACCAATAACAGTGTTATCGGATAATGCTCCAATGGCCATCTGAACCACGACATCTTCTCTTTCATAACTATGAACTATGAATTATGAACTATGAACTAAAAGACCACCTTCGTTCCCTCACTCAGTTTTTGATAGCCGTCTGTTACGACACGCTCACCGGCTTTCACACCACTCAGGATACTCACCCTGTTACCGGCAGTGTAACCTATCGTCACGGTTGTACGATGGGCTGTGTTTTTATCATCTATCGTCCAGACAAACAACTCACCATTGGAACGTTTCTGTACTGCTGTGACAGGAAGCATCAAGGAGTTTGACTCCCCTTTGACTGTTTCACCGGTACCCAACTGCACATTGGCCACCATGCCAGGCAATAGTTTACGATCGTGATTGACCACATTGATACGGATGTCATACGTATGTGTTAAAGCATCAGCCTGCACCCCTTTTTCTATCCTGCCACCCTGATAACTACGGTCTGTCGCATCCACCTTGATAACTGACGGTGTATGTGCATGGACACGCCCCATCTCTGTTTCGGGAATAGACACTTTCACCTTCACCGTGTTGATATCCAAGATGGTTACCACTGCTTGTGACGGCAGCGCGGTCTCACCCGCACTGATCTGCTTACGTCCGATAATACCACTCACAGGTGCCGTAAGCCTGCAGTCAGCAAGATTCTTCTTCGCTACCTCCAACTGTGACTGTGCCTGCGCCACCTTACTCTGAATCTCTACCCACTGCACCTCGGGTAATGATCCATTATCATGGAGCATCTTATATCGCGACAAAGCATCGTTAGCTTGCGCCATCTGAGCCTCAGCACCCGACAACACATTACGTGCTTGCGTATCATCCATCACTGCTATCAGTTGACCACGCTTCACTGCCTGTCCCTCATCTACAAGCACTTGACGAACCACGCCCATACCTGTAAAGCTTACAGCAGTACCTTCATTCTCTTCCACAGTACCTACATACTGACGAAGACGGTCAACATTCTCTGTTCCAAGAATCTCTGTATTCACCCTTATCGGAGTCTTCTGTTTTTGTTCCGTCTTATCACCACAACCGCAAATCAGCAGCAGGGTAATAAAAGCTAATATTCCTTTTTTCATCCTTCTTCTTAAATTATACCTGCAAAAATAATAAATTTGTCCGATTCATTATGATTAATGGTCTTTTTTCTTCAATATTTGCATAAATAATTGTACCTTTGCTCAATATATTATCACTAATCTATCATTTCAATGAAAAAATCCATCATTATCTGTCTGTTAGCTTTACTGCCACTGATCATTCAAGCAGAAAACTATCCCTATCGTTCTGATTATCTATGGGTGACTGTGCCTGATCATGCCGACTGGCTTTATCAAACAGGTGAGAAAGCCACGATAGAAGTGCAGTTTTATAAATACGGCATTCCTACCGACGGAGTAGTGGAATATAGTATTGGCAACGACATGCTGCCAGCAGAGAAGAATGGGAAGGTGACTCTGAAGAAAGGGCGCGCCACCATTAATATAGGTACTCGGAAGACTCCGGGATTCCTTGACCTGAAACTGAAGACAACGATCAACGGAGCCACCTACAACCACCATGTAAAAGTAGGATTCTCCGTAGATAAGATTCAGCCCTATACCCAAGAGCCGAAAGACTTCTTTTCTTTCTGGCAGAAGAATATGGAGGAGGCCAAGTCGTTCCCACTTAGCTATACCAAGGAACTGGCCAAGGAATATTGTACGGATAAGATCGACTGTTATCTCATTCGTCTGCAACTGAACAAACGTGGACAGTGCATCTACGGCTATCTCTTCTATCCGAAGAATGCCAAGCAAGGGAAACACCCTGTGGTGCTCTGTCCTCCAGGTGCCGGTGTAAAAACCATCAAGGACCCACTACGTCACCGTTATTACGCAGAGAACGGAATGATACGACTGGAGATAGAGATTCACGGACTAAACCCCACCCTTTCTGACCAGCAGTTTAAGGAGATCAGCACAGCGTTGAACAGCGATCCTAATGGTTATCTTGAGACCGGACTCGACAACCGTGACAACTACTACATGAAACGCGTCTATCTGGCTTGTGTGCGCAGTATCGACCTGCTCACCTCCTTACCCGAGTGGGACGGTAAGAATGTCATCGTACAGGGTGGCAGTCAGGGAGGTGCCCTCTCTATCATCACAGCCGGTCTGGATCAGCGTGTCACACAATGCGTGGCTAATCATCCGGCACTCAGTGACATGGCAGGCTATGCAGAGAAAGGGCGCACTGGCGGATATCCACATTTCAACCGTATGAACGGCATGCTCACACCCGAGAAGATACAGACCATGGCTTATTACGACGTGGTGAACTTCGCCCGTTATGTCAAGGCAAAGACTTATCTGACATGGGGATACAACGACGATACCTGTCCTCCCACCACCAGCTATGCCGTATGGAACACGCTGAATTGTGAGAAAGAAGCACTCATCACCCCGATTAATGAGCATTGGACATCTGATGCCACTGAGCATGGACAGATGGAGTGGATCAAGAAGAATCTCTCGTATTAATAATCTTTTCACTATAAATCATTCGTTTTTCCACGAATTATTGTATTTTTGCAAAAGATAATCATGAAAGATGGCAAAAAACGCATTATGGTCGGATGAATACTGGTTGCTGCTGATGCGACTGTATCTGAGAAAACCAGAGGGTGTCAAACCCATGTATTCCAAAGAGATGGTGAAGCTCGCACTCGAGTTGCACATACCACCCCAGTTTCTCTATGAACAGATGTTCAGACTGAGACAGTTGGATACTCCACGACTGGAGCGCCTTTGGGAGACCTATAGCAAGAACCCCAACAAACTGGCCAGAGGTATCAAGAAACTTCGGCAGATGAAAGGATGGCGTGACGAACTATTCGATGGCGTGGAGATCATCGAGTCGTGGGAACTCGACTTCAAGCCACTTCCCGTACATACAGGCATCATGCCCATCACCTTGATCATCATCCTCGACCAATATTTCCGCCTCACCCCTATCACCATGGTGAAGGATACGCCCGAGATACAGGAGTTGGCCAAACTGCTGAAACTGAAACCCGAACTGATCGTGGAGATCATGGAGATCTTCCAACTCTGTGACCCCTATCTGAACAAGGATATGATGATTGTCGATGACCTGCTCCACCCCTGTCAGCAGATCTGGAAGCGCTATGGCAATGATAATCCTCAGAAACTCGCTGCTTATGCGGCACAATTAAAAGAATTCTTTAAATAACTATCATCACAGACATGTCACAAAAACTGGTTCAGAGTCAGGAGCAAAAGCTTGCACAGCAACAGCGGCTCACCCAACAGCAAGTACTGCAGGTGAAGTTGTTGGAGATGCCCTTGGCTGAATTTGAACAGAACGTACAACTGGAGCTCGATGATAATCCCGCACTGGAAACGACACCGCCGGATGATCTCGCTGAAAACAACGACTATGAACAAGAAGCATCGACGGCGGATGCAGAGGAGTCGTTTGAGATGGAAGAACGTGCCGATGCCTTGGATAACGCCCTGAAAAATATGACACAGGATGACGAGATGCCCGTGGCTACCAGTTATCAGGAGATCAGTAACTACCAAGGAGCCGAGATGGAAGAACAGACCTTCGGTGACCCCACCTCATTCTACGATAAGTTGCAAGACCAGATGCGCGAACTGGTGCTCACCGAAGAGCAGCAGGATATGATGGAGTATCTCATCGGTTCACTTGACGACGACGGACTGCTGCGAAAAGATCTTCAGAGCATCTCCGACGAGCTGGCTGTCTATTACAATATTGACTGTTCTGAGAAAGATCTCGAAGACATCCTGCAACAGTTACAGACCTTCGACCCACCAGGTATCGGGGCCCGTAACCTTCAGGAATGTCTGTTGCTACAGATCGACCGCAAGCCTGAATCCCCCACAAAAGCATTGCAACGTGAGGTAATTACTAATTATTACAGTTTCTTCCTGAAGAAACAATGGAGGCAGATCGCTCAGGAGATGAATATATCTGAGGATATCATGCGACAGGTACAAAGCGAACTTATCCGTCTGAATCCCAAACCCGGTGCTTCTCTTGGTGAGACCATCGGCAGGAACCTACAACAGATAACACCCGATTTCATTGTCGACACTGCTGAAGACGGCACGATCTCCTTTTATATCAACAAAGGCAAGGTGCCTGATCTGTATATCTCACCCTCGTTTACCGACATGCTGAAGGAGTACAAAAACAATAAAGACGGCATGAGTCGACAAGTAAAGGAGGCACTGCTCTATGCCAAGGAGAAGGTTGATCGGGCCAAAGGATTCATCGAGGCCATCCGTCAGCGTCGGCATACGATGTATATCACGATGAAGACCATCATTGATCTACAACGACCCTATTTCCTAAGTGGCGATGAGAATGACCTTCGGCCGATGGTTCTCAAAGATGTTGCAGAACGTACTAACCTGGATATAAGCACCATCTCGAGAGTGTGTAATATGAAATACGCACAGACACGATGGGGTACCTTCCGACTGCGTCATTTCTTCAGCGAAGGAGTGAAGGTGGTAGATGGGGAGACACTCTCCAACCGTAAACTCAAGAGCATCCTCAAGGATATCGTAGAACATGAAGATAAGCAGCATCCCTTAAATGATGATGCCATCGCACAACTGATGAAAGAAAAGGGATCGCCCATCGCACGGCGCACCGTATCAAAATATAGAGAACAACTGGGTATACCCACAGCAAGACTTAGGAAAGAATGAGAGAAAGAGATCTGATCATAGCAGCCAAGACACTCAGTAAGGTGTTTAATCCTTTCTATCTGCCGATAGTAGGACTTATCATCCTCTTCTTGTTCACCTACCTGAACATGCTGCCCACCAAGTATAAGTTGATGGTGCTCGCCATCGTGTATATATGCACCATTCTTTTACCCAGTCTGCTTATCCGTATATACCGTAACTATCAAGGATGGACACTGTTCGAACTGGGCAGGAAAGAGCGCCGCATGGTTCCTTACCTCATCTCTATTCTATGCTATGCCCTCTGCTATTACTTCATGTACAGGTTACATATCCCCCATTTTATGAATAGTATCATTGTGGCGGCATTGGGTATACAACTGCTATGCACCATCATAAATATATACTGGAAGATCAGTGCCCATTCGGCTGCTATCGGGGGAATGACCGGAGCGCTCGTCGCCTTCTCAGGCATCTTCAATTTCAATCCGGTATTCTGGTTGTGCGTCATGCTCTTCATTGCCGGACTGGTGGGCACCAGCCGTATCGTCCTTCGTCAACATAGTCTGTCACAGGTGGTATGTGGCTTCTTGCTTGGAGTCCTCATCGGTTTTATCTCGATATGGAAACTGTGAGATGGTTTAGGGTGTAGAGTGTAGAGTGTAGAGTTATGATTAGCCCCTTAGGGGCGGTAGAACATAGGCGGGGGTGTTAACCCCCGTGGGAGTGCGTAAGCCCCCGTGATGTAGAGTTTACGATAATCAACGAAGTTAATTATCAATTATCAATTATCAATTATCAATTGTCAATTATTAATTAAAAAGAATATGATTCCAATAGTAAGTATTATCATGGGCAGCACCTCCGACCTGCCCGTCATGGAGAAAGCCATGAATTTCTTGGAGGATATGCAAGTACCGTTTGAGGTGAATGCCCTTTCAGCTCACCGCACTCCTGATGCTGTAGAACAGTTTGCCAAGGGTGCCAAGGCCCGTGGTATCAAAGTGATTATCGCAGGTGCCGGTATGGCAGCAGCCTTGCCAGGTGTCATCGCAGCCTCTACTACCCTTCCTGTGATCGGAGTACCTATCAAAGGTAGTGTGTTAGATGGTGTAGATGCTCTCTACAGCATCCTGCAGATGCCCCCGGGAATACCTGTTGCCACCGTTGCCATCAATGGCGCGATGAACGCCGCTATCCTTGCCTGTCAGATGATCTCTCTCGCCGATGATGCGCTCGCTGCAAAGATGGAGCAATATAAGAGTGGATTAGGCAGTAAGATAGAAAAGGCCAACCAAGCCCTGGCAGAGATAAAGTACACCTATAAGACTAATTAGTTTAGGGTTTAGCGTGTAGAGTTTAGAGACCATGTATCAACGAAGAAAAACTGATCAAGTACATGTTGGCAACCTCACCATCGGTGGTGATGCACCCATCCGCATCCAGTCGATGGCTACAGTAGATACCAACGATACGGAAGGGTGTGTAGCTCAGGCTAAACGCATTATCGATGCAGGGGGCGAGCTTGTGCGATTCACCACACAAGGCACACGTGAGGCAGAGAACATGCAGCATATCTCTGCCCGACTTAAAGCCGATGGCTATACCACACCACTGGTGGCTGACGTACATTTCAATGCTCATGTAGCTGATGTGGCAGCCTGCTATTGTGAGAAGGTGCGCATCAATCCCGGTAACTACGTGGATCCCGGACGAGTATTCAAGCATCTGGAATATTCTGATGAGGAATACCGTGAGGAACTGCTTAAGATAGAGCGCCGCCTCATACCATTTATCAATATCTGCAAGGAGCACCACACAGCCGTACGTATCGGTGTTAATCACGGATCACTCTCGGATCGAATCATGTCACGCTATGGTGATACACCGGCGGGCATCGTAGAGAGTTGTATGGAGTTCCTGCGGATCTTCAAGCAAGAGGATTTCAATGATGTGGTGATTTCCATCAAGGCCTCCAATACTGTGGTGATGGTGCAGACCGTACGACTGTTAGTAGAGACGATGGATCGTGAGGATATGCATTACCCATTACATCTCGGCGTCACAGAGGCAGGCGAGGGAGAAGATGGTCGTGTGAAGAGTGCAGTAGGCATCGGCGCACTACTCACCGAAGGTATCGGCGATACCATTCGTGTATCGCTGTCGGAAGAGCCGGAGGAGGAGATTCCTGTAGCTCGTGCCTTGGTAGATATGATTCCAGAATGCTCACAACTGCGAGCAGAAGCAGAGAAACATATCAACAACAAGACCATCACCTTGCATGTTCCTGCCACCTCCTACGAAGAACTCATGCTCAAGGCAGCCATGGCAACAGGTGCCCTGCTTATTGACGGGAAAGCAAAGGATCTGATCATCACCACCGACTCTATTCAGGGTGTCGATGAGTCAGTATTAAAGAATCTACAGGATGCTATCTTGCAAGCAGCCCGCATAAAGTTCACCAAGACTGAGTATATCTCGTGTCCGGGTTGTGGACGTACTCTTTACGATCTCCGCAGTACGATCGCACGTATCAAGGCAGCTACCAGTCATCTGGTAGGCCTGAAGATCGGTATTATGGGATGTATCGTCAATGGCCCCGGTGAGATGGCTGATGCCGACTATGGTTATGTAGGAGCAGGTCGTGGTAAGATATCACTCTATCATCGCAAAGAGTGTGTCATGAAGAACATCCCCGAGGAAGAGGCTGTTGACCGTTTGCTGGAGCTCATCGAAAAAGAAGAGCAGAGTCTTAAGGAATAGTACAAATATCATACAAATACGTCTTTTATTAGAAACTTATAAACTAATATTCATAAAATGATCAAAGTAATGTGCGTCCACACCGCCATGGCCCTGGTAGGACCGATGACGGAACTCTTTAAGGAAATTCTTCCGGAAGTAAAACTGAATCATATCGCCGACGACTCTCTCATTCAGGAAGTCATCGCTAATAATCAAGTGACCCCTAACGTACGTCGCCGACTGCTCTCTTATTATCTAACAGCGGCTGACGCAGGAGCTGATGTGGTATTCAATACCTGTTCCAGTGTAGGTGATATTGCCGACTATGGCAATCTCTATGCCCCTATCCCCATCTTCCGTATCGATGGTCCGATGGCCGACAAAGCAGTCAACAGTGCTCAGCGCATCGGTGTGATCTCAACTCTGAGCACCACGCTCGACCCCACTTGCCGTCTGTTACGCAATGCCGCACAGCGCGCAGGGAAAGAGGTGACCTTGGTAGAAGGACTTGCTCAAGGAGCTTTCCAAGCAGGACAGAGTGGTGACGGTGAGACTCACGATCGCCTTATCGCTGAAGCTGCCGCAAAGATTGCCGACCAGGTAGATCTCTTCGTATTAGCACAAGGATCGATGGCTCGTATGGAACAGCGACTCTCTGACCTCACCGGAAAACCCGTTCTCTCCAGTCCGGTGCTCGGTGTGCAGGGACTCCGTAAGTTCCTCAAACTGGATGAATAACACGTAGAATCCCGCGAGAGATGAAACGTAAGAATATCATCTTGACGATGCTCGTATTGTTGGGTGTCGTCACCTTCCTCGACCGTATCAACATCAGTGTGGCCGGCTCATCGATCATGCACGATCTCAATCTGTCGGCTGCCGAATGGGGATGGGTACAGAGTGCCTTCATCCTCTCTTACGGTCTTATGCAGATTCCCATGGGTGCCTTAGGTGATCGTTATGGTCATCGAAAGATCTTATCCATGATTGTGCTGTGGTGGTCGTTGTTCACAGCGTTCACCGGTATGGCTGGTGGACTGGCTTCACTGCTGGTCATCCGTTTTATGTTTGGTATTGGCGAGGCCGGATCCTCCCCCTGTTCTACCGGAGTTATCAGTAGATGGTTTGAGAAGCACGAGGTAGGTAAGGCACAAGGCTATGTATGGGCTGCCAGTCGTATGGGTGGTGCCCTTACACCTTTTGTAGTGATTCCCGTCATGACTCTACTAGGATGGCGTGAGGCATTCTATATCCTCGGTGCATTAGGTATCGTGTGGGCTGCCGTATGGTATTTCTACTACCGTGACCGTCAACCGGAAACGGCCAAAGAGACCGTCCGTCAACCAATCCCTTGGCGCACCATCTTGCATCATAAGCAATTCTGGATTATCTGCGCCATGTATTTCTTCTACGCCTTCGGCAGTTGGTTCTTCTTCAGTTGGTTCCCCACCTTCATGGAATTAGGGCGTGGCTTTGCCAAGAGCGAACTCACCTATGCCGTGGCTGTTCCTTTCATCATGAGTATGATCGGTAATATCAGCGGCGGTTATCTCACCGACCGTCTGACGAAGAAATACGGACTCAAGATTGGTCGTAAGGCATTAGGCTCTACCTCACTGGCTGTCTCTGCCGTGTGTATGTTCTTAGCTGCCTTCATCCCTGGTAAGATGGCCGTTTTTGTGTTCCTGTCATTGTGCTTCGGCATCTTCGACCTGATGCTCCCCAGTGCGTGGGCCCTGTGCATCGACTTAGGCAAACAGCATGCAGGAACCATCTCCGGAGCGATGAACACCGCCGGTAATCTCGGTGGATTCTTCTGCGGTATCCTCTTCGGACAACTCGTGCAGTCGTCGGGTAATTACAACCTGCCCCTGTATATGATTGCCGGAATGCTCATCATCAGCGCCGCCCTCTTCGCACTCATCAATCCCACTAAGCCGATTGTGGAGAAGGAGGTATAGAAAAAATAAACACAGAGTAACAGAGACACAGAGGATTAAAATAAGAGAAAACTCTTTTCCTCTGTGTCTCTGTGTTTATTTAGAGATCCACATCAAGCCCTTCGGGGAGGTTAGGGAGGGGCTTTTACTACTTAATGGCTTTATAAACAGCCTCAGCCATCTTTTTCGATCCCTCCTTGGTAGGATGGACACCATCTTTTAATACCTGATCGGCACTTTCGTGAACAGCATGCAGGTCGATGACCTTCAACTTGTTCTTCTTCGCCACCTTGTTGATGATGGGGATAATCTCTTCGCTGACCACCTTCTCTGAGATAGTCCATGAATTTTGCCAAACCTTGATGGGATATGCCAGATAGATCTCCGGCTTACTCTCTAAAGCCTTCAACTCATCGATCATCCCCTGCATATCACTCTCAAACTCCTTCTTGTGTTTCCAGTTGATGGTCTTACTATCGTTGGTACCCAACTTGATGATGGCTATCTGCGGCTGGAAGAGTTTACAGTCGGCCCACGCCAGTTCTTTCATATACGGACGATCACCTTTGTTCAGCATGGTGCGCCCACTTACACCATAGTTCTTCACGTAATAATCTCTGCCCAGCATCTTCTGCAACTGCCCCGGATAGGCATTCACATCAGCAAGATCCAAGCCACTGCCAGCCGTGATGCTGTTGCCGATACATGCCACACGGATAGCATCAGCCTTGGGCGGTTGGATTCCCTTGAGCCACATATCCAACAACTGCTTCATCTCGTTGTGATAGGCAAAGGTGTTACGATACCCGAAGCCGTGGTAACCGTCGGGGAAGATATACATCGTGGCGTTGATATGATTCTTGCGCAGTGCCTGATAATAGGCGGCGGAATTGGTGTGCGGGGGCACCGTCTCATCGTTGTTACAAGAGAAGATAAGCGCCGGCGGCGTGATATGGCGCTGCACCTGCATCTCGTTGGAATACTGCTTGCGCCAAGCCTCATCCTCTTTCTTGTCGCCCAGGAAATTATCTACCGATCCCTGGTGTGTCTTGTTCATCATCGTAATGACGGGGTAGAACAGTATTTGGAAATCAGGGCGCTCGGTATACATCGCGTGGGTGGCCACTGTAGATACCAGATGACCGCCGGCAGAGAAGCCCATCAGGCCTACATCATGAGGGTTGATATGCCATGCCTGCGCACTGTCGCGCACCGTGCGTATCGCCTGCTGGGCATCCTGGATAGGTATCTGTGGATCGCCGTTGGGCATGCGGTATTTCAGTAGGATAAAGGCGATGCCCCTATCCATAAAATAAGGTACCCAGTTGGTGCCCTCATTCTGCATGCTCAGTCCGTGATAACCACCACCGGGACAACATACTACTGCCTTGCCGGTGGCCGCCACCGCATTGGGAAGATAGACATACAACATAGATTTGCCGTCTGCGGAGTTACGAAGTTCAAACTGTCTTTGGGCAAGGGTAGGAACCGCCATACCCGCCATCACCATGATCAGGAGGACTTGTCTTAGGATATTAGTTTTTTTCATCATATACATCATTACACATTATTTATTATTGTTTAATGCGCAAATATACAAAATAATTCCGCAAGATTCCAATTTTTCCATTATATTTGCAGCGAATAATTGTCACGACTATACAAAGAATATGAAAAGTTTTGGATCAAAACCGTGGATTCTTCCACAACCAGTGCTGATTATAGGCACCTACGATAAAGAGGGTAAGGCAAACGCCATGAATGCCGCTTGGGGCGGACAGTGGGATATGCATGAGATTATGATCTCCCTGGGATCACATCAGACTACAGAAAACCTTACTGCCAACCCGGAGTTCACCGTTACCTTTGCTACTGCCGACACCCTGGTGGCCGCCGACTATGTGGGTATCACCAGTGGCCGTAACACCCCCGACAAGATGGAGCGTACCGGGTGGACTATTGAGAAGGCGCCAAATGTGAATGCCCCTGTGTTTAAGGATTTCCCCATGACGATGGAATGCCGTGTTAAGGAAAAGATTGATGAGTCGGAAACGGGCTACTATCTCGTGGCCGAGATTGTGAATATCCTCTGCCATGAGGAGTATCTGGGCGAAGACGGCAACCCTGATGTAGAGTCGATGGATCTCATCACCTACGACCCTATCCATCATACATATATTCGTTTAGGCACTACCGAGGGTAAGGCCTTCTCCGACGGTAAAGAAATAAAATGAGAATACGTCCTGATGAGGCCCGGCAGTTTTGCGAGGATGTGCTGAACATTGTCAGTCAGATACCACGCGGCAAGGTAACCACCTACGGGTATATCGCCACCTTGGCGGGATGGCCTGACCATGCACGTATGGTAGGGCGCACGCTTCATTATTCACCTGATGCCCCGCAGGTGCCCTGTCACCGGGTAGTGAACGCGACGGGACGCACTGCTCCCGGCTGGTCACAACAACGTGATTTGCTGGAGCGTGAAGGAGTAACTTTCAAACAGAATGGTCGTGTAGATATGAGTAAACACCTTTGGGAACCCACGACCGATTTCCTATAGAGGTGATCGTTAACTATTTAAAAGAAAAGAAAGATGAAGAAATTATTAGTTTTGATACTGATCGTGGCTGTGGCCATCCTGATGGTCCTTACCTGCCCTGACAAGAAGGCGCACAAGAAAGCGATGATGAAGGCTATAACGGAGTATATCGATGAAGAGTCGGACGAGCGTGGCTTCGGAGAGAACATCTTTACCAATCTCGGCAAGGGGGTAGTCAGAACTGCTGCCAGCGCAGCCATCGACATGAAGTTGAAGGTGGATAACTACTATCTCTTTAACACCACCCATATCAAGATGAACGGTGAGAAGAGACTGCTCTCGGTAGGACTCTTCGGTAAGGTGATCACCTTCGATAAGGAGATGCTGCGCGAAGCCTTGGAGAAAGGCGACAAGGTTGAGACAGAAGAAGAGGCGGGGTCAAATTGACCCTGCCTCTTCTTCTGTAGTTTCTGATTGCTGTTCTTTCTTCGTCATCCGCATCTCGATCAAGAAAGAGACCAGCATGCCGATACCCATGCCAAGGGCTAAGAAGAACCAGAAGAGCATATCGCTGGGGTCAACGTTTAACCGTATGAAGTAATACACCAGCGTGGCCAGTCCACCGAAGGTTAATATACATCCCCATCGGAGCATCACAAACTTGTTGCTTTTCTTTTCCGGCTCCTCCACCAATAACTTGACGCGCTCCGCATCCACATTGTTCTCAATGATAAACTTCCGTAATTCCGTCTCGCGGTTTTTCTTCTTGATGCCCATCACAATACCACTGATGATAGCCACTATGGGAATACTCAAGGAGAGAAAAACGGCTAAGACACCTGCAAAATCATTAATCATAATACTGTTGTTTTAAATTCATTTATTAATAACTAATATCACCTATAAGACCGCCTCACATGGATATTATTACACCTCCTTGACGGAAAAATGATTAATCTCCTTGATACAGAATAGGATCATGGTGATACTCGGGAGGATGATACAGGCATAGATATAGGGCTGCGTCTCCGCATGGGTGTACAGGCTGTAGATACCGAACAGGAAACACAGGAACAACAAAGGCATACCGAAGGCAAAAGCTACCAGTCGCGCCCACCTGCGCCATTGTTGGCGACGCGTGGTATGCCTAACCTCACGCATCACCTCCATGTTGATCTCCTCCAACACCTGCTGACGCTCTAACGCATCGATGATCAGGGCGTCTAACTCTTGTTCATTCATCATCATCTTGGGATAATTGTTTTTTCAGTCGTTCACGGATACGGTGCAGGCGCACCAACACATTAGCATGAGAGAGACCCGTCAGCACGGCTACCTCATCCGTCTTTTTCTTCTGGTAGTAATGCAGCTGGATGATCTGTCGGTCTTGGTCAGACAACTTACTGATCGCTCTTTCCATACGTGAGAGTTGCTGCTCGCGCACCTCAGAATAGCCTTCGTCGGTGAGCTCCAGTCGTGCGACATCTACCTGGGTGTATCGCTGCTCCTTTGCTAACAAGTTTAGGGCCACATGACTGACGATGGTCAACAGCCACGGACCTAATGAGGTGCCATGCCAGTCGGACAACCGCTGGTAAGCACGTATAAAGGTCTGCTGTGTCGCTTCCTTGGCCCGCTCGTCATCTTTCACAATCCCCATCGCCTTGGAATAGACGGCGCCCCCGTAGTTTTTCACCACGAGCGAAAAGAGATTCGGTTTTTTGTCTTTGACAATACAGTCGACAATAATTCTGTCTTCCATGAGCGGGAATACGATAACTTTTTATATAAAGACAAGACAAGAACCAGATTATTACACGTGCTCAGATCTTTTTTTCCTTATTTGACTCTCATAACTGCGTATAGTCCCTTCGGTAACCATCATGGCATCCTCAAGTTTTTTGCCAGAGAACTCCATGTCCTTGAGAACCAACAACAGTTTCAGTCGGGGTTGAAGAGGTCCATAATCGTTTTCTATGCTGAGCATAAACTCAGGCCTTAATAACATGTAATAAGAGAAGAAATTGGAAAAATCAGGACGTTTCCATCCATAGGCAGTTACCCCTTCCAGCAGACTTTGGTGGAGTTTCCTTCCTTCTGCCAGCGAGATACTACGCAGATTTTTCAGTTCTAACACCTCTTTTGTCAACTGATGGTTCTTATGCTCCTGTACTTTACTGGTCTTTTTCAGTTCCTCGATAACCATCTGGTTTTCTTTCAACAGAGCATTCTGCCTTTTATGCCGTAAGAATAAATAAATAATGAGGATGAAGGCACATACTATTACCAGGATCATCATCCAAACGAACCGGTGTTGCCTCTGATCCTGTTTATCCACCTGTTGCATGATATTCTCATGATTCTGTATGCCGAGGATGTTATCCGCCTTCTGTTGGTTGTGGATACTGTCTTTCAGCGCGATGATCTGAGCCTGTACCTTGCTCTTCTCGTCGTAATCACCCATCTCCTCATACACCTTCGACATAGCTTCCAGGATGTCCACTTTCAACTCCCTGTCGGTGGTCGTCAAGGCCTTCTTCCAATACTCCATAGCCTTCTCCCTATTCCCCTCGTTACTATAGATTCGCGCTGCATGGTTATAGGCATGACAACTCCCATTGAGTGCGATAGCTTTTTGGTAATATGCCATAGCACTGTCTCTGTTGATATACTCGTAATGATTTCCGAGATTCGTGTAAAAGGCGGAGCGGCGCTCTACAGGGATATACACTACTAAGGGTTGCATCTTCCTCAAGAAATACAATGAGGAGTCTTCTTTATCCAATTCATAATAGAGCGCTCCCAGATTCATATAATCGTATGCCAGCGCCACCGTATCCTTCTGAGTGAGCGCATATCTGATAGCTTTCAGGTAATGGTCGATAGCCAACGAATAGTTCTTTTCCTTTCCATTGACGCTGGCAATAGCCTCGGTGATACACAACTTGTAATGCCCATCATCTGTCTCTGGTAGCAGCCCCTCAGCCTTCTTGAGATAGGTGATAGCATCGGCATCCTCACCGAAGTCATCACAGAGTGAGCCTTTGTAGTAATAGCATCTCATAAGCTTCTCTTTATCCGGGTGCTTCTCGTAATAGGCGATGCTGCGATCTATCTTGTCTGTCGTGTTGATATCCATATACAACCCGTATTCGGCTTGTGTTCTCAGCAGGTAATAATAGGCCAGGCACTCCTCATCGGTCACACCCTCTATATTGATAGTGTTCAGCACTTCATAAGCAGGATCATACTGCTGCTGCTTTAACAAATTGTCTGCCTCAACGAGTTGTTTACGGATAGTGTCTTGCCCACAGCCACCTATCAACAGCATGACAAACACAAAACATACGATTCTCTCCTTCATAAATAATATACTATTATTCTTCGTTAATCTCCTCTCAAATCATACTCAGAAAATCGCGAGCTATCTAATGATCGCAGCCCATCCACCACCCGGCGCCAGGTGAATCTTGATTGACATTTCGCAGGTCACATTGCGGAATAAACGATGATAGTCGGTGGCCTCCTTGTCAGCATTGATACCGTCACGGAAAATCTCCGCGCGCTTCTGCCCGTTGATGAACGACAGTGGCAACTCGATATCCCGGGGCTCCCAGTTGTTCAAGATTCCGACATACCAAACATCGCCTTTCCGGCGGGCTACACCCGCATACTGACCCATCTCACCGCACAGAGGCACGGTCTCGTCAAACACTGTGGGGATACGGGAGATGAAGTTGGTACACTCAAGGTTCTTCAGATATTTCGACGGACTGTCAGCCAGCATCTGCAGGGGAGCCTCATAGACGACGTACATCGCCAACTGATGCGCACGGGTGCCCTGACTCATCGGTTGTCGGTTACTGCCGAAGAAATGGTCCTTCGTGGCATTCAGCATCGCTCCCGGGGTATAGTCCATAGGACCGGAGAGCATCCTCAGGTAAGGGATGATCACATCGTTACGGGGGAAGTCGTGCTCTGGGGCATTACCCACACGCTTTTCCCACTTGGTATTCTCCAGTCCTCTCACTCCCTCGATATTCAGGATATTCGGATACATCCGTTGCAAGCCGATGGGCTTATAGCCATGAAGATCTAACACCAGGTGATGGTCGGCCGCACATGCTGCTATCCGCTCCACGTCTTGCGCCACCCGCTGGTCATCACGATCAAAGAAATCCACCTTGAATCCCTTGATACCCTTCGCGGCGTAATGCTGCATCGTCTTGTCCACATCCTTCATCATATTGCGCCATGTGCACCACAGGATAATGTCCACATGATGCTGCTTGCCATAGTCGATCAGCGCTTCCAGATCGATCTCTTTGTTGATGGTAAACAGATCGTCGGCATCGCTCCATCCCTCGTCGATGATGATATAGGGGATGCCGTAGGTCTCCGCGAAATCGATGAAATATTTGTAGGTAGGGGTGTTCATGCCCGAGCGGAAACCCACCCCCGTGATATTTGTGTGATTCCACCAGTCCCAGGCCACCAGTCCGGGCCTGATCCACGACGTATCTTCTATCTTACAGGGCTCCGACAGGCATTGCGCCATATCGTTGTCCAACAGTTGTGCATCGTTCTCGGTGACGAGCACCACCCTCCACGGCAGCTTTCCGTTACTGCCGTTGGCGATATAACTGGCCCGCTTGGTAGGAATGAGATCGCGCCCTACCCGCTTTTCTTCCAACACATAGGGGGCATGTTCGCCCACGATACAGTTCCCCTCGCCTTTCTTGATGAACATCCCGGGGTAGTCGCGCACTCCCGCCTCCATGATCACCGCCTTCATGCCGTCGGGCAGACATACCGCCATGGGGAGGGTAGCCAGCGAGTCGGCATACATCTCCGACAAGCGCTGCTCATCATAGAGCGACTCAAAAGAGGTGACATAACGGTCGGTGGTGTAGACATAAGGGATAAGCGCCTTGTGATCGTCGGCAAAACAGAACTCCACCTGCTCATGATGGAGCTTATCCACATATCTGTTGATGACGAAACGGTAGGCAGCTCCCTCGTCGTAAGCGCGGAACACCACCTGGTAGCCGTCCTTGCAATCGAGTGTCAGCTCATTACAGCAGTCTCTCACCTGTGCCTTCTTATACACCGGCGTGGCGAATGTCTCGTCAATCCTCCGCGTCGAGGCTTTCCTCACCTTGACGTTCTTTCCCAAGATGGCCGAACCCAGATCCACCGACATTACCGATGGCGCCAGGATCGTCTTCCCCTGATACGCTACCTGCCAGGTAAGCTGCTTGTCCGCGCTCACCGTTATCGACAACTTTCCGTTAGGCGACTGCACACGATAATCCTTTGCAAACATGCCCACAGCGATGATGAGCATGAGGCATATGGTTAGTAGTTTCTTCATGATAATCCTTTTTTTTACTGCGTGTAAAATTATAAAGAATTACCGAGAAATGCAATGCCTCAACAGAAAAATATATTCAAAAACCCTATTGTTTGGATATACAATACAAAAAAAGCGGAAGGATTGCTCCTTCCGCCGTGTGACTTGACCAGGTCAAGGTATATGTCGATGCAACTAACGTGTCTCTTATTTCTGTTGCAAAGATATACCTTTTGTTGACCGTATCAAAGAGAATTTTCCTAAAGTGAGAGGGGAAATCCCTAAAGGTTAAGGGGAAATCCCAGTTAATGGAAAATGGAAAATGAAAAATGAAAAATTATCAATTTTCAATTTTCAATTCTACATTATTATCTACTGTGCCGGCACGATGACTGTCTCGGTGCCTGCTGGCGGTGGCTCCTTGGGAGATTCCTCCTTGGGTTTCTCAGGAGCAACAACCGGCGTCGCGGTGGCAGGCTGCTCTTCAACCGTAGGCTGATCCTGCGGCGTCACCACTTTTGTCGTATCCCTGCGCACGACCTTCTTCTTCACGGGTTCGGGCTCCACCTCAAAGAGATTCATCGTCTTTGTATTCAGACGATAGCGCTTGAGCGGCACCTCCTCGTCATTATTGGATGGTTTAGCCGTGACAACAGATAGGATGATCGACTCTTCATCAGGGGTGAGCTGTGCCTGTTGGATACCCTGCACATCCTCGCGATCATCGAAGAATACCTCTGCCTCGCTGTTCAGTTGTGTGAGGTCCACCTCTTCGAGCATCTTACTGGCAGCATTAAACTTCATCAGATGTCCACTGTTCAGGTAATAGAGTGCATGGCGGTCGTCAGTAAAGCGGGCCACCATCTGTGAACCTTGAGGCATAACGGTGACAAAGCTGTCGAGCACCTCATTGACTGATAGTTTATGATAAGTAAGCGAATGGTTTCCTGATCCGCAGCGGCCCACAAGAAGTCCGCAAAGGAAAGCGATCAGACCCACCGCCACGTATTTCACCTGCGGGTATTTATCAAGAAATTGTCTTATTTGTTGTTTGATAGGCATACGCTAATTATTTCTGTTTATAGCAATCCATGACATTTTGATGCAAATATAGTAAATATTACTGATATGTGCCACTCTTTTGACGGATATTTACATTTGAGGCTTGTTCTATTGGGGAATACGGATAACAGCACACTGGATACGATGATCGCCAGAAGAGAATGACGGCTGTTCGTAGAATGATGGTTTCAGGGGGGAAGAAACCAAGATATGATCAATCTTCACGGGAACGGTATTGCAATGGGTAATCTTTGCCAAACGTTGCGACAAGGATGCGATATGATAGGTGTAAGAGGTAGCCAGTCCACCGTAAGTATCTTCCAGCCTATTTGCCACAGTGCGGTAGGCATAAGATGTGCGGATATCATTGAAGTCACCACATACAATAACGGGATAGGGTGACCGGGCAATATCGGCCGCAATATGATCTGCCTGACGGTTCCTGACAATGGAGTTGGCTCGGAAAGGTAATAGGATACGTTGCCAAAAGCTACCGGTGGAGCCATCCTCATGGTCATTCAGGCCAGTGGTCTGCAGATGGATATCATATAGTCGCAAACGAGGAATCTTTGGAGAGATCGTCTGTGGGAGGTGCACATCTACGGAGAGGTACTTATTAAATGTATGGGTGAAATAATGCGATTGAGGATGACTAAGAGGAAAACGCGAGAAAACAATCACATTCAGGATCTCATCCTCACGGCTGTTGGTTACCATGTAAGGATAGTCGTGAAGGGCGCTCTTAATCTTCGCGATGTCTAACAGACTGGTGTGCGGGCGCTCCTGCAGACAGATAATATCCGGATGCAGATGGGTAATTGTTTGGGCTGCCGCCCGTAGTGTATCTTCACTTAACTGGAAATTATCTGCGTTCCAACTTACAACGGTTAATGTGCCTGGTACCTGTCGCTCTTCCAATGATGAGAAATGGAAAGATGTAAGGGGGATATAAGGATGCAGGTAGGTAAGTGATAATGCGAGCAGAAACAACAGGATATAGCGCTCTTTCTTGTGTCTCCACATAAGAAAGAGTGTCAGTAGCGTGATGAAGAACAGGGGTATGGCACAGAAGGATATGAGTGTGATATATCCGGCAATGGCTGAAGGTAACAGCGGCAGACACATAATCAGCAAGGTTACCACTGCAAGAAGAGAAAGCATGAGATATCGGATGACTCTACATATCATTCTCTTCTTTTCAGATGTATTACCACGACTATCAGATATTGCCATTATTCTCTAATAATTGCTCAAGCTTATCTAATTGTTTGGTACGGAGCTTAAGCCTCATCAACATCGACTGGTATCGCTCCAAATGGTGCAGGTCGCTACCCACATAATCATAGAAATCTTTCATCAGTAACTCCTCAGCCACATACTTGGCACGACTACCATAATAACCGCTCAGTGACATGAGGTTCAACTGAAACTCGTATCCTTTATCATGCAGATACCAGTAGTCGTCTTCCTCCATGTACATATACCGCTCGGGATGGGGGATGAGCGGTTTGTAATGGTGGTTCCACACACTCAGGAGGATATCTTCGAGATTAGCCGGGGCCGACATATAGGAGGTCTCTACCAACAGATGGTTCTTCCCTAAAGGGAGGGGATCAGTGGTGAGTCGCTCCTCAAAGCCCTCATCCATCATATACTCGCTCGCCAGGTGGATCTTCAAGTCACCCTGATAGGCGGGAAGGAACTCATTGAGACGCTCTTGCAGACGAGCGGCGGTATTACCCATCCCATGCATCACGTGAGGGGTGAACCACAGTTCTTTATATCCCAGTTGTTCCATGAACGACAGCAGCTCCAGTGTATGGGCCGTATCGGGTGATCCGTCATCAACGCCGGGAAGCAGATGACAGTGAATATCGGTTTTACCTTGAAGAATACCTGATTTTATGAGTGAGTGTTTGATCGTAAATAATCCCATGTAACAATAATATAAACGTTAACGATAACGATAACGTTAACGACAACGATAACTGTTTTGACGGGGACAGGCACCTCTTTAGGAAGAGCCTGTCCCCGAGTAATATAGTCAGGCGTTATGCCTCTTTATTTTCTGAAGAATGAGAATGGTGATGATGTTCCTTCTTCTTCTTGAAGAGTTTCTTATACCATGGCTTCTTCTCATCGCCATAACCATAACCGTAGCCATAGCCGTATCCATAACCATAGCCATAACCGTAGCCGTAGCCGTAACCATGGTTGCGTACATTAGCACCATTGAGGATCAACGACATATTCTTCAGTTTACCAGTCTGGTAGATATTCTCGATCTCAGGCAACATACGACGGTCGAGCTTTCCGGCACGTACGATGAAGATGGTAAGGTCGGCAATACGGTTGGTGATAGCAGCATCGGCAACCACACCGTAAGGCACGTTATCGATAAGGATATAATCGTAGTTTGGACGCAACTGCTCAATCAGTTTATCCAGCTCATCACTCAACAGCAGCTCTGCCGGGTTAGGAGCCACACTACCAGACGGGATCACATCCACATTCTCACAGAGCTCGTCTTTCTTTAGGATATCCTTGAGTGTGCTGTTACCTGCCAGATAGGTGGTAATACCCTGCTCTCCCTTACGAACCATATGACGTGTAAGTGTTCCCTTACGGATATCCAAGTCAATCAGCAGCACCTTCTTGCCTGCCTGGGCAAATGTAGCTGCCAGGTTACTGGATACGAAGGTCTTACCACTACCGGCACCAAATGAACTGAACGTGATTACCTTCAGGTCTTTTGCCTTCACACGCATAAAGTCCATATTCGTACGCACGATACGGAAGGCCTCACTGATAAGATCACGACCTTGTGAACGAACGAGGATAGCATGCTCGTTCTCACCCATACGCTTAGAGGTATCCTTAGGAATCTCACCGATGAACGGCACACTGGTAACGTTCTCCAGATCCTTACGGTCACGAATACGAGTATCGAAGAAGAGGAAGAACAACAGGATAATGGCAGGGACAGCCAGTCCGGCTAATACACCCTTGGTGATCATCGACTTCTCATTTGGAGCGATCGGTGTCTCAGAACCCATAGCGGGGTTGATCACGCGGGCATTCGACTCGGTAGTAGCCTGTGCCAAGGCATTCTCCTCACGTTTGTTCAACAGATACAGATAAAGTTCCTGTTTGATATTCTGCTGACGCTCGATTGACAGCATCTGGCGCTGCTTACGAGGAATGGCAGAAACCTTTGCACGGGCTTCGCCGGCACGGCTCTGTACATCACGCAGACGAACATTGTTGCTGACATTCAGGTTATCGACAGAACGCATAATGCTCTGGCGCATAGATGCCAGCGACTTATCCAAATCCTGTACAACTGGGTTCTTCTCAGAACTGCCCTCTACCAGTCGGTCACGCTTCATCTTTGTGGCGTTGAACTGGTTAATTTGAGACTCTACATTACCATCCTTAATACCGGTATTGGTAGGTATCAGGTCGTTCTGCTTAGAGGGATCTGCCAGGTATTCCTTGATATAGTTACCCATCTGTGCCTGCATGCGCAAGTCTTTGCTGGCTTCCGTATATTCTTCGCGGTTGCTGAGAGAGTAGCTGGCCTCAGAACCTACATCGACCATCTGGTTGGCTTCCTTATAGCTCTGCAGATCCTGCTCCACACCACTCAGCTCTTTGCTGATGATTTCCAGACGCTCATTGATGAAGTTGGCCGTGTTGACAGCCACCTTGTTCTTATCCTTGATATTCTCCTCATTATAGATGGTGATCAACATGTTCAGCACATCCTTGGCACGCTCCACGTTATTATCCTTCAAGGTCATGTTCAGGATAGAAGAGGAAGAGGAGTTGTTTGAAGCATCACTGGTCTCTGCCTGATAGATACGCAGGTTCTTGAGCAATGCGCTTGTCACATGTCCACGACTGTTTTTCTGTACGTCGATACCTTTCTTATAATACTGCTCTGTATAATAAGGTGTAGGAATAACCTTCAGTCGTCCAATAGGAGTCTTCACCACCGTGTTCAGCTTTGCAATGAGGTTCTTGCTGGCTACGGGGAAGTCTGAGAGCATGACAGAACTGCCATCCTGCGGGGTTACCGTAACATTCAATACTGATGCGGGCTCAGCGTCGATGAATTCTACCTGCACCGGTGACTGGTTATACAACTCCTTCACACGGAGATAGTCCATGACAGTATAATCGATATCTGCGTTCAGGCGCTTCACTGCTTCAGACATGAAGGCAGATGACTGGAACTGCAGGATCTCATTAGATACGTTGAACTTCTGATTATAACGTGAGAAACGATCCAAACCGGCCATATTCTGCAGAGCGTCTTTGAACATTACCTGTGCAGAACAGGAATAGACGTTCTGTGTCGTAGAATAGCGATACCACTGTATACCACCAAAGATAGCTACAGACAATACGAACCAATACCAGTTGTACAACAGGTATTTCACGATGTCCATCGGGTTGATCGTAAATGCTTTCGAAGAGAAAGAACTGTCGGGTGACAGATCTTGTTGTGCACTCATCTTTACCATACTGATAATCTGTAATATTTATTTGTAATTGGTAGATAGATAATTTTTATAGCTTCGTAAACAAGATAATCAGAGAGACTACAGATGTGATCGAGTAAATCACAGTGTGCCACATGCTGAAACGACGCTGTACAACCTCCTCAGCACGACGGCCATTGGTCTCTACATAGACGATATCGTTCTGCTGCAGATAATAAGACGGTGAGGTGAAGATATCCTTCGTGCGGATATCATTCCACATAATACGACGCTTATTACCATACTCACGGATCACGGCGATACGGTCAAGACGGGCATTCTTGGTCAGGTCACCAGCCATAGCGATAGCATCCAACAGGGTAAGACGGTCACCACTGACATTATACTGTCCTACACGGTTTACCTCACCCAGGATAGAGATCTTGAAATTCAGGAACTCTACCAGTACGATAGGATCTTTCAACAACTCCTCGTCCTTCAGTTTGTTGGTAATCAAGTTCACCAACTGATTCTTTGTCAGTCCTTCTACATGAAGAGTACCAAGCACTGGGAACTCGATATTTCCATGGATATCCACCGTGTAACCCGGTTTGTTTTCACGTGAAGTACTGCTGTTTGACTGTGTGGCACTGATAGTTCCGTCGGCACCTATAGTATAGCCACCTGTTCCAGGGATATTGAAGGCAAGAGCCAACTCGGGGTTCTTACTACTCACGGAAATCTCCAGTTTGTCATCACGCTGGATCACAGCCTCATACTTCTGAATAACAGGATACTCCTTTGTATCTTCCATATCCTGCAGGTAAAGCATAGTCTGACGCTGCGCCGTACAAGACGATAAAGTGATAATGGCTATGGTATAGCACACTACATAAAATAAATGTTTCTTCATCATGATTATAGTTTTTTTATTATTATTCGATTAATGTCGGATCATCCGATAGAATGACGACCACGTGCTCTTGAATGGCACTGCAAAAGTCTCTCCAGGGGCATACCGATAAAAACGCCATGCCTTACTAAACAGTCGTTTACCTGTGAACAATTTCCCAGCGAAAGGATTCTCAGGGCGATCAGGATTAATACAATCCATCTCACCAAAATTGCCTGTGCGCCACACCTCATCCAACAACAGATCAGTATCATACTGGTTGATATCTATAGAGTAAGGCAATAGTTTCTGAGGCATTCCTAAAACCTTCACACAGAAAGCATAGGTGAGATTACCCCACCGCTCAACTCCCCAGTCGGATAACAACTGTCGGAAGCGCCCAGCATCGATATGCTCATGCTCTGCTTTGAGGAACATGGCCGTATCGCATAACTGGCGCATGCCGATACCTTCGTTAAGCACATGCTTCAGGCTGTGCGTCGTCAGCATAAGATTATTATATAGGGGTTGTAGTACACTGACAGGTACTCCCTCTATTTCGCGCTGACAGAAGGCTTCGCCATTCTCCAACGCCATATGTAATTGTTGTTTTGTTTTCTTACTTATAAACGGACTGTTCTGGTGAAGCAGTCGGGCATGTATCTCTACCAACACACCCTTTATTGTGTAGTTTGACTCACCATGACATCCGCGCTCCACCTCTAATCCCCATTGCTCAGCCAGACGATTAGCCTCTTCGGCTTTCTCATCTCCTATAAACAACAGATCGATATCTCCGCAAGAACGATGACGGATATCCGGATAATATGAGGATAAGCCAAGGCCTTTCAATAAGGCCGGTGTCATACCACCCTCTAACTCATAGCGCACCAACAGATAGTTGAGCATACGAATATGAGAAAGATACTGACGCTCCATATTCTGGATATATCGCGTCCAAATCTTCATGTCCTCCTCGGGCGGTAAAAGGGAGGAGGGCAACGACGTCATACCGTCGTATACAATACCGAGAACGGCTTGTTTCATGGATAACTGCAGAACAGCATTCCATTCATTGGCTGTTAGCGGAAAACCATCGGTAGAAGGCTTTCCCTTCCACAGTCCGGCTTTCAACAGTTCTAAGAAACAGTGCTCCAGCCTACTATTATCTCGTTTCTTCCCTACCATTCGGCCGTATCTTTTGTGATAATGCCAAACTGTAACAACTGATCAATAAAAGCGCTCGCATTGTCAACAACCGTCTTTCGATCAGCATCATATTCTTCCAGAATCTTATCCACCAACGCATCGAAACTGTTCACCTCCTCTATATGGTCGTAGATAAAAGCACCCACCTCTGACAAGGTAAGCATATCATCACCACCCACTGCTGATGTGCCAACAGGTATCAGCAGCACTTCTTGTGCGGTAACCCGTTTGATATATCTCTTACTATGTTTCATAAACAAAGAATGATCCGAAAGAATGAATAATAATTATAACTCGAAAACGCACCCTGCGCAAAACCCGTTAAGAAAGAGCGCAGGGTGCGTACAAATAAATAGATTATCTTTTAATCATGAGATATTATTGGTGCCCCTTTATCAGATTGGTGATATAAACGATATCCTCATCACTGACCATCGGGCCTGAAGGCAGGCATAATCCTTGTGAGAAAATCTGTTCAGAAACACCGTTGACATAGGCTGGTGCACCTTGGAAGACTGGCTGCAGATGCATCGGTTTCCATATAGGGCGCGACTCTACATCTCCCTCTGACAGACGTTGCTGTAAGTCGGAATACGTATAACCCGTTACATTCGGATCCACGGTGATGCAAGTCAACCAGTAGTTTGGTTCTACCTTTGCATCAGAGGTGGGTTCCTTAACAGTGATTCCCGGTACGTCAGCTAACAACTCCTTATATAATTGATGGATATGGCGGCGATGACGAATATGGTCATCCACCACCATCATCTGACCTCGTCCTATTCCCGCAGAGACATTACTTAGACGATAGTTATAGCCAATATGCTTGTGTTGATAATAAGGAAATGGCTCGCGAGCTTGTGTTGCAAAGAACTTCACACGATCAGCGTCTTCCTTGGTATGGCAGATAAGTGCTCCACCACCACTGGTAGTGATCATCTTATTACCATTGAAAGACATGATACCAAAGTTACCCATCGTTCCTGCATGGCGGCCATCATAAAGAGAACCCATCGCCTCTGCCGAATCTTCTACGACAGGGATGTTATAGCGTTTGGCGATCGCGAAAATCTCTTTCATGCGTGGCGGATTGCCGTACAGGTATACAGGAATAATAGCTTTCGGACACTTACCCGTCTTACGGATACGATCCTCTATCGCTGTCTCCAACAGTTCTGGAGACATATTCCAAGAATCAGGCTCACTGTCTACGAAGACAGGTGTAGCACCCTGATATGTTATGGGATTGGCAGAAGCAGCGAATGTCAGACTCTGACAGATTACCTCATCGCCTTTCCCTACCCCTAACATCACTAAAGCCAAATGGATGGCAGCAGTACCTGCAGAGAGTGCAACGACATGCTGCTCTCCTGTAGCGTGTTGTGACAACCATTTAGAAAGGTCTTCTTCAAAACCATTCACATTTGGTCCTAAAGGAACAACCCAGTTTGTATCAAAGGCCTGCTGGACGAAATCTTGTTCTTTACCGCCCATATGTGCCAATGACAACCAAATCTTACTCATGAATTATTGATCTTAGGAAGGTTTTCACCTTACTTTGATAAAGAGAGGGAATACGATTGCGTATCCCCCTCTTTTATAATACTATTATTAATTACGTGGTTCAACAACGAAGATAACAACACGGTTCCACTCGTTCTTCAGCTCGTATGGCTGAACGGTATCACCCTTGAAGTCGATCTTCAGACGGCTTGGATCTACACCAAAGTCGTTAACGAGCATGTTGTAAACGGCCTTAGCACGGTTCTCAGACAGCTTGAGGTTGTATGCCGGATAAGCAGTCTGAACGTCAGCATAACCAGTAACAACGATGTTGATATCAGGATTATCCTTAATGTACTTGGCAACAGCCTCAACATTACGCTTCTGAATATCAGTGATGTTGTACTTGTCGATGATG
>CADBSW010000094.1 GCA_902797505.1 uncultured Prevotellaceae bacterium
GATATGCGACAAGACGGAGTTGTCGGCAATCTTCGTAAACGAGATATTTCCCACGGGGTCTACACGCTCGGTCTTGAATCCGGCATTGAACTTAAATCCCCACTCCTTCTCGTATTCGAAGTTCAACTCTTGCTTGTTGTAGATAAACATCTTATCCTGCTCACCCCATTTGAAAGAGGTAAACACATTATCCTTATCCGTCTGGATAAACTTATCCGAAGGCATGGCCACATCACGTGAGGTGGCGAAGGTCAATGTCTGTTTGGGGAACTCACGTGGCAGATATTCCTTTTTGTTTAGCGACCAGATCACCTCGGCATCATAATAATGATTCTTGGTCTTGGTGCCATAGGCATAGTAACCCTTCAGGAAGAGGTGCGGACTGAGGTTGGCCGTGGTCTGTGCACTGGCACGGAAACGCATGCCGTCGTAGAAATTCTGACTGATCATCGTATTGATCGGTCCGATATCCACCTTACTGGGATGTTCCTTGGTACCTGTCTCCACGAAGTTCTCTATCAGCGCCTTCATACCGAAGATGATATACTTGAAGCCTTTCAACTGCTCAAGATGATGGATAAACTGGTCGATAGAACTCTCGCTCTTCGTCAGTTCCACCTGTCGGTATTGATTCCAGAAGGCATCGTCACGCATCTCGGCGTATGAGTTTTTCACCTCTTCCTTCTTACCACGGAACAACTGCTTGGAGATCTCCTCGAAGGCAAAGTCCGAGCGACGGGTATTGCGGATGACCACAAAGCGGCGCAGGAACTTGGCGAAATAGAGTTCTGCCATCATATCATCCACCGAGAGCACCCACTCACCGTTAGGCAACTTCACAAACTCCTGTGTACAGCGCATGTTCTCCACCCAGTTGACATCACTCTTCTGAGGGATCATCAGTTCACAGCGGCGCACCTGATAACTGCTGTCGGCCAACACGTAGAGTTGTCCGCGGAATCCGAAATCCTGCGGGTTGTTGGGGAAGAAATCCACCAATATACAGCGGTCTTGTCCGACATACGTAGTGTCTGTGAGATAGAAATGATAGAAGGCGATAGCATCCTTGCCAATGGGCGACGTGAAAGGATACTGCAACAGGCGCACCTCATCATTATAGATATCGATATCGGTGAACACATCCTTCATGGTGGTGTTCAGGATATCACCCGTCTGGAAGAGGTCATTGATACCGTTGGAGGCCTGTCCCTGTATGATACTCTTCTCATCATGCGGGTCTTTACGGTAGAGCTTCTGAGTTACTGTCTCATCCACACTCACAGGAAGGATCAGTTTGTTGTTATACTCACACATCTCCACCTGGTCGACGAGCCACTTATGTTTCTTAAACATACCACTCTCCAAGTCATTGGGCTTGATGTCGTTAAGACCCAAGGTGATCTTCTGGTAGTTGTTATACTGGTAGAAATCGTGATTCTTCAGATTGGTCCTTTTCTTGGCGGCAATCACCTTACGCATGAACTCCACGGCAGGGTTGTTCTTACGACTGTACTTCGAGGATTTCTTCGAACGCACATACACCTCATCGATCTTCTGGGTATTGGCCTTCAGACGGATCTTCAGGGTGTTGGGCGTAGCACCTGTCACATTGATAAACTGTGAGTCGTAACCCACACTGCTGATGGTCATTCGCCAACCGTTATGGCGGTCGATGACAAACTCACCGTCACCATTACAAGATACGGCGATATGGTTGCCCTTATAGGCAACGGTGGCGTAGGGTATCGGACCTTCATCGTCCGCATCCAAAACAACACCTTTGATTTGCTGTGCATAAAGGGGCATCAGCGCACCACACAAAAGAATATAGATGAATAAAAAATATCGTCTCAACTTCTAACTAATTAAAAAATCGGATGCAAAGGTACTCATTTGCCATGAGAAAGAGAAAACTTTTTTATATTTTTTGGTTTTTTCTCTCATATTTGTGTATAATTAAAAAAATATCATTAACTTTGCCCGTCGTATGAAAAGACCGCCATTGTTTGCCCATATCCTCACCACAGGCTTTGGTTCAGGGTATTGTCCGTTAGCGCCAGGTACAGCAGGAGCTGTGCTTGCCGTATTACTATGGCTGTTGGCATCCCTCTGGCTCTCGCCGGCTGTCCTTTTCTATACGACGCTGGCCGTTATTCTCCTTTTCACGGTCTTAGGCATCGTATGTACCAATCAGGTGACTCCCTTCTGGGGAGAGGATCCTCGTCGTGTCGTGGTGGATGAGATGGTAGGCGTATGGATTCCCTTAGCGGTGGTCAACCCCGGTGAATGGCTCTATATCATCGCCAGTCTGGTGCTCTTCCGCTTTTTCGACATCGTCAAGCCTTTGGGTGTAAGGAAGATGGAGAATCTCCCTGGTGGCATCGGTGTGATGGCCGATGATATCTTGGCCGGCATATATAGTTTGGTGATTATACTCATTGCGAAATGCGTTCTCTGAAGCATACCATCATTACCTTCTGTAAGGCCCAACTCTCTGCGCAGATAGCCACGGTTGTCGACTTTACCGTCACAGCGCTGCTCACTGAGTTGTGTGGGTTGTGGTATCTGATAGCAACTTTCCTGGGAGCATTAAGCGGTGGTGTGGTCAACTGCATCGTCAACTACCACTGGGTGTTTAAGGCGCAGGAACTGAAGAAACAGTTTGTCGCCATCAAATACCTGGTCGTATGGTGTGGCAGCATCCTCCTCAATACCGCCGGCACCTATGTGCTTACGGAGTTATCTGCCCGGCATTACCTCATCTCGAAGGTGGTGGTTGCCGTATTGGTAGGATTCCTGTGGAATTACCAGATGCAGCGCCTGTTCGTCTATCGCGACAATCATATAAAAGATAAACTTGAACGATTGAGAACACATCGTGAACAACAAATAGAAGAAAACTGAAAGATTATGAAATACAGAGACTTTTTACAGAAAGTGATTTACCAGATCATCAATCCCCTGATCAAGGGGTTGATCAAGATGCATATCACCCCCAATGCCATTACCACCATCGGACTGTTGCTGAATATCTTAGCTGCCGGCATGATCATCATGGCTGCCGATGAGCAAGCCCCTAACCTGCCGTTGGTGGGATGGGCAGGATTCGTGATCCTCTTCGCAGGACTCTTCGACATGATCGATGGTCGGTTGGCGCGTATGGGTAATATGTCCACCACCTTCGGTGCCCTGTGGGACTCTACCCTCGACCGTTATAGTGAACTGATCACCCTCTTCGCCATCGTGCTTTTCTTCATGGAGTCAGAGGATATGCTCAGCGCCATCGTGACGTTTGCGGCAATGGTCGGTTCGGTGATGGTGAGTTATGTACGTGCCCGTGCAGAAGGACTGGATATCGAGTGTAAGGTAGGACTCATGCAGCGCCCCGAGCGTGTGGTGCTCACGGCATTAGGCTGTCTGTTGTGTGGCATCTTCGCCGCATCCTCATCAGCTCAGCTGTGGCTGATCGTTCCCATGTGGATTATCGCTATCCTGGCTAATATCACGGCATTCTGGCGCGTGGCCCATTGTTATAAAGAACTGAAGAAACGTGGCGAATAAGCACTTCTTTTCCCTCCCCACAAAGAAAGAGACGGTGATCTGTCTGTCGCTGACCATTATCTTCCTGATACTGACGGCGACATTCGTCGGTCTGCGCCCGGAACATGGCTTGCTGACCGGACTCTTCTGTCTGCTGTTCTTCCTCTCCTCCCCCACTCGCAAATTAGCCATGGCCCTGTTGCCCTTCGCCATCTTCGGCGCCAGTTACGACTGGATGAGGGTATACCCTAACTACGAGGTCAACCCCGTGGATGTGGAGGGGTTATACCAGGCCGAGAAACAGTTGTTCGGCATCGTCTCTGCCACCGGCGTCCTGCAGATTCCCGGCGAGTGGTTCAGCGACCACACCCATCCCCTGGCGGATATCCTTGCCGGCATCTTCTATCTCTGTTGGGTGCCCGTGCCCATCGCCTTCGGACTATACCTGTATTTCAAGGGTGACAAGAAGTATGCCCTGCATTTCTCCCTGTCATTCCTATTGGTCAACCTCATCGGATTCGCCATCTACTACATCCATCCCGCCGCCCCACCATGGTATGCCATCAACTATGGCATGGAGGTGATCAAAGACACACCGGGTAACACGGCTGGATTGGGAAGGTTTGACGAGATGATCGGATTACCCATCTTCCATTCTATCTATGGCCGTAATGCGAATATCTTCGCGGCAGTGCCTTCCCTGCACGCTGCCTACATGCTGATAGCCACCATCTATGCCGTGCTCAGCAAACAGAGTAAGATCCTGATTATCCTGTTTGCCATCATCACCATGGGTATCTGGTGGACAGCCGTATACAGCACCCACCACTATATCATCGATGTGCTCTTAGGCATCGGCGTGGCCATCTTCGGCATCCTGCTCTTCGAACAGGTGTTGATGCGCATCCCCGCCTTCGCCCGTTTTATGCATTCATACGAGCGGTACATCTGACACACAACCGTTCGTGACTTCTCCGCATGTATATATATAAAGGTGTAAGCACCAGGATCTCAAACAGGAAATAGATCCAGGGCATATTCACCAGACAGGCTATATACAGACAGATAGCCCGGGTGTTGAACGTAAGGATATTCGTGTATTTCATCAGGGGTCGGCTACCCTCGAGGAACATCTCCCTGACAGCAGTCACACCGGCATCCTCCCGATGCTGACTGAAGGTCTTGAAGAACTGCTGAAACTTCGGTGTTCGCCCCTCCTGGTTACTGCAATATTCCCCATAGAAATTATAGAAGATACGTGCCAGTCGTTCTTTTCTTGGCAGTTGCTGATACTTTTCCTTCATCTGTTGCGAGGTGTTCAGTTCGTCATTCCCTTTGTTGAACAGGAAAAAGAGGTGTATCTGTCGGTAATAGTCGGCCATCGCTGCCTGCGGACTATGACACATGATACCCGCCACATAGGCTAAGAGCCATATCGTGTACCCCGAAACGCCATCCAGGAAAGGAGTCTCATGATGCATCATGCGCATACACAGGGAGAAATAGATACAGAAGAACCACACATCACCGGCAAAACCATCCAGCACCCTACCCAACAAGGTCTTCTTCCCCGTAAGGCGAGCCAACTGTCCGTCGGCACTGTCACAGAAGTTGGCCACCATCAGACAGAGCACCCCCACCATATTATGCGTCAGATCAGGGTAATAAAACATCCATGCGGCGGCCATCCCAAGGAAGATGGAGATGATCGTCACGGTATTGGGATGGACGTCGAAACGCTTGCCCAACAGGGCTATACACAAGCCCACCGGACGGTTAAAGTAAATATCTAACCATTCCTCGGTATCTTTTGATTTTAAAGATGACTGGAACAGTTGTTTAAAGGACATTTTCTCACTCATCACCAATACATTTTACACCAATGAAGCGATCGCGCTGGCGGCCTCCTCCCGACAGGAGGCAAAACTGGGCCAGTCGTTGAAATCGATGATCACATAACTGCCGTCTTCTCTCACGATGCAGTCGCCGCCATATACCTGGATGCCGATGGCCTCGGCCACGATATCGGCATCTCTCCGCAGGGCTTCGGCATCGAAGGGGATATGCGGACCGGGCTCAGGGAAGAGCCAGAAGAAGAAATCCGTCCCCCTCACACGGTAGAACTTCACATGGGCACCCCTCACATGGGCGGTCACCAGCACCTTACTACCCTGTTGCTGCATCCGTCTGACATAGTCGGCACACGTCTGGGCATCCTCGGCATACACCACGTCGTCCATCTTATGCGGCCCTACCTCCGAGCGCTTGATCCAATAACCGCAGTCACCATCCCTGGGAGCCACGGGGATTCCCTTCTCCCTCATCAGGGTATCTAAGAAGATTCTCGATGTACGCTGAATACTCTCCGTCGTATTGATCACCAGGGAATCATGCTGTCTTTGAAGATATTCCAGGGTATGCGTCAGTCGCCCCATAGAGAGAAACACCTCGGCGGTCATATCGTCGGTAAGGAGGGTCTCTGGCACATAACAGACCTCCTTACCACGCTGCCGCAACCGTTCTCCCACGGCATGCAGGATAGCCCAGTCTTTCTCCACACTACCGGGAGAAAAACAGGCTGCACGCTGTATCATGACGATCTTCTTCATACTTGTTCTGCTAAAAATTGTTCTGCCACCCTGAGATCCGAGGGATGATCCACATCGATGATCTTCGGGAAGACATACGACATGATCTGCTTACCACTGCGCAAGAGTGCCCGCTGGAAGTTGCGCATGCGCATCTCTCCCTGAGCAACACACTGGTGCAGCACCTCCAGGCAGTCGGCCTTCATCGCATAGATACCACCGGAGACATATGGACAATCATCCGTATTGCTGTCGTAGAAGCCGGTTATCAGTCCGTCATCATCGGTCTTGACATACAGGGGTTTCTCATCATCCACATAACCGGTCACGGCAAAACATCCGTCGTATTCCTCCAACGAGGATTCCAGCGAGGAGATATACGACGAGAAGGCTGCCTCATCAAAGATCGTATCCACCGTGGTGAGCACGAACAGTTCATCACCAAGATACTCGCTCATGGCCTCCAGACTGTGCATGCTACTGGGTGTTGTGGCCTTGACGATCCGTAGGGGGATATGCCGACCGCCTATTCCCTCGCGCCCGCATTCCTCCAGATAACCGATAACGTCCGCATGGGATGCCCGGCACACCACGACAATCTCCGATGGCTCAAAGACGGAGAAGATACGCAACAGACGACCGATCAAGGGTTCTCCCCCTAACCGTAACATGGGTTTGGAGACCGTCATCCCCTCCTCCGCCATCCGCCTGCCTTCACCAGCCGCTATGATCGCAAACTTCACTTGTTAAACATTTGTTTATTGAAAGAGATGACAAAGGTATAGTTTTTCTGAAACACATACCGACTCTTTAACTCCTTTTAACTACTCCAAACCGCAAATACTGACCGAAAAAGCGTACCTTTGCAAAGACATTATTGATACACAATGAATCAGTCAAAAAACAACCACAGCACACCGCTGTCTTCAAGTGCTTTGCTTGAAGAAAATATCGTATTCTTTAATTACACAGATATTCAGCATGGATAACGTACTCGAAAAGAACATCATCCAAGACAACAACACCTTCGAGATGATTGCCAAGACCTTCATGGGATTGGAGAATGTATTAGCAGAAGAATTGACGAACCTCGGCGCCGACGATATCCAGATCGGCAGGCGGATGGTTTCCTTCCGCGGTAACAAAGAAATGATGTACCGCGCTAACCTGCAGTTGCATACTGCCATACGCATCCTCAAGCCCATCCGTCATTTCAAGGCCAAGAGCGCCGATGACGTCTACGAGGAGGTGAAGGCCGTGAAATGGTCTGACTACCTTGACAACAAGATGACCTTCGCCGTCGACTCGGTGGTCTTCTCTGATGAGTTCCGCCACTCCAAGTTCGTGGCCTACAAGGTGAAAGACGCCATCGTGGACCAGTTCCGCGAGGAGACGGGCATGCGCCCCAACGTGAGCATCGCCAATCCCGATATCCGTCTGCATATCCATATCGCCGACGACGAGGCTACCCTCTGTCTCGACTCCAGTGGTGAGAGTCTTCACCGCCGCGGTTACCGTCAGGAGTCGGTCGAGGCACCGCTCAACGAGGTGCTGGCAGCCGGTATGATCCTGATGAGCGGCTGGCGTGGTGAGAGCGACTTCATCGATCCGATGTGTGGCAGCGGCACCCTGCTCATCGAGGCAGCCCTGATAGCCCACAACATGTCTCCGGGCATCTTCCGCAAGCAGTTCGCCTTCGAGAAATGGACCGACTTCGATCAAGACCTGCTCGACCGTATCTATAATGATGACTCACAGGAGAAGGAGTTCACCCACCATATCTATGGCTACGACGTTGACATGAAGGCGGTTACCATCGCCCGCGCCAATATCAAGGCCGCAGGCTTCAGCAAGTGCATCACCGTGGAGCAAAGAGACTTCAAGGACTTTGAGCAGCCGCAGGAGCCGGCCATCATGATCACCAACCCACCCTATGGCGAGCGCATCTCCACCAACAACCTCTTCGGCACGTATAAGATGATCGGCGAGCGACTGAAGAACGCCTTCCAGGGTAACGATGCCTGGATACTCAGCTATCGTGAGGAGTGCTTCGAGCAGATCGGCCTGCGCCCCAGTCTGAAGGTGCCCCTCTACAACGGTTCTCTGGAATGTGAGTTCCGCAAATACAAGATGTTCGACGGTAAGATGAAGGAGTTCCGCGAGGAGGGTAATATCCTCAAGACCGAGGAGGAGAAGAAAGCCATGGCCGAGAAGCACCGTTTCAAGAAAAACCGTGAGTTTAAGAAACGGATGGACGAGAACGAGGCCAATGAGAAGGGCGATATCCGCTCGTTCGTCTTCCACAAGCACAACCCCAGTTATGAGGAGGACTTCATGAGGAAGTTCCGCAAGAAGGAGGATTCCGACCGCAGGGGATACAGGAAGGGTGCCGACGATACAGACGTTTCCCCACGTGACAACCGGGGAAGGAAGGGCGGCAACGACCGTGACGGTTTCCGCAAGAACAATAAGTTCCAGGGTAAGGGTGGCTTTAAGAAAGGCGGCAAGTCGTTCGACCGCCCGGATCGTGGTGACCGTAAAGGTAGGAATAAGAACTTTAATGATTGATAACGATGAGAACAAAAGTATTACTACTAACACTACTGACTGTCATGACTGCTACAGCGCAGAAGCTTTTCACGCTTGAAGAGTTGAACTACGGCGGTAAGAACTACCGTCAGACGCTTCCCGAGAACCGTAACCTGCTATGGTGGGAGAACACCCTGGTGAGGGCCGACAAGGAGACCACCTACATCGTCGATCTGAAGACGGGTAAGGAGCAAGCCATGACCGCAGCTCAGAAAGAGGCTTTCGACGGCTGGCGCAAGAAGAAGACGACTAAGGCAGAGGTAAGAAACCATAATATCTTCGTGATCACAGCCGACGGCTCAGAGAAGCAGATCACCACCGACGGCAACCGCGAACTGGTTTACGGCGAGGCCGTTCACCGTAATGAGTTCGGCATCATGGACGGACTCTTCTGGAGTCCCGACCGTCAGCGCCTGGCCTTCTATCGCATGGACCAGTCGATGGTGGCCGACTACCCGCAGGTGAATATCGACACCCGCATCGCCGCCTACGAGCCCGACAAATACCCCATGGCCGGCGAGACCTCACACAAGGTGACGGTCGGCGTGTACGACATGCAGAGTGGCCAGACGGTCTACCTCAAGGCCGGTGACCCTACCGACCGCTATTTCACGAATATCGCCTGGAACCCCGAGGGCACCATCATCTATATGTTTGAGTTGAACCGTGATCAGAACGACTGTCGACTGGTCAGCTACAACGCCCTGACAGGTGATAAGATCGCGGAGCTCTACCGTGAGACATCCACCAAATACGTGGAGCCCCAGCACCCCATCGTCTTCCTGCCCTGGGATAACAGTCAGTTTATCATGCAGAGTCAGAAAGACGGCTACAACCACCTCTACCTCTTCTCGAAGGACGGCAAACTGATCCGTCAGCTTACCAGCGGCAAATGGGTGGTGTTAGACGTATTAGGATTCAACAAGAAGCAGAAGAGCGTCATCATCAGCAGCAACGAGGTGAGTCCGATACAGCAGAACCTCTTCGCCGTGAACATCAAGAACGGTAAGCGCACGCCACTGGACAACGGTCGTGGCTACCACGCAGGCATGCTCAGCGACAATGGCGAGTGGCTGTTCGACAAATATCAGGAGCCCGACGTGCCCAGGGATATCACCATCGTGAACACCGGCAAGGGAAAGATCGTGAACTACTTCTCTGCTCCCGATCCCTGGAAAGACTACCAGGTGCCCCTCTTTGAGTGTGGTAAGATCAAGGCTGCCGACGGCGTCACCGATCTGTACTACAGGATGGTGAAGCCCCACGACTTCGACGCCACCAAGAAATACCCCACGGTGGTGTATGTCTATGGCGGACCGCACGCCCACAACGTGGATGCCCGCTGGCACTACTGCAGTCGTTCGTGGGAGACCTATATGGCGCAGAAGGGTTATGTGCTCTTTATCCTCGACAACCGTGGCAGCGAGAACCGCGGCAGGGATTTCGAGCAGGCTACCTTCCGTCAACTCGGTCAGATAGAGATGCAAGACCAGATGAAGGGTGTCGACTACCTGAAGAGTCTGCCGTATGTCGACAGCAACCGCATCGGCGTGCACGGCTGGAGCTTCGGCGGTTTCATGACCATCACGCTGATGACCAACCACCCCGAGGTCTTCAAGGTAGGTGTTGCCGGCGGCCCGGTGATCGACTGGAAGTGGTATGAGGTGATGTATGGCGAGCGCTATATTAACACCCCGCAGACCAACCCCGAGGGATATGCCAAGACCAGTCTGCTCTCCAAGGCCAAGGACCTGAAGGGCAAGCTGCAGATCATCACGGGTTACAACGACCCCACCGTGGTGCCCCAGCACTGTCTGTCGTTCCTCAAGGCATGCATAGAGGCCGGCACACAACCCGACTTCTTCGCCTACCCCGGTGAGCCTCACAACATGCGCGGCCACAGTAGCGTACACCTGCATGAGCGCATCACCCAGTACTTCGAGGACTACCTCAAAGCCCCCTGAAATACGCAGTAACGCCAACATTCAGCCAGAAGAGCGTATCATGCAGCAATTTTGATGCATTCCTTAATAAGTTTGAAGAAACAAAAGACAGCCATTGATAATACTTTTGCGTGCTCATAGCTTTCACGCGCGCGCGTAGGTTTTTTCGCAAATAGGTTGCAAGGTTGCTCAAAGCCTTTGCCACAAA
>CADBSW010000095.1 GCA_902797505.1 uncultured Prevotellaceae bacterium
GGATTTAGGAAAAGTCTTTACAGGTAATGCCCATATCCGGTCGTTCAATGAATTGAAATATTTCACGGGACTCAAGACAATAGGAATATATGCCTTTATGGGTTGTACGAATCTGGAAAGTATCCGGTTACCGCAGTCCATCCGCGTGATCGACCAATATGCCTTTGCGAATTGTAGATCCTTGAAAAAAGTGGATTTCCCTGATCGGATGGAATCTGTCAACCACATGGCCTTTATGGCTTGCCATCAGTTAGACTCTCTTTTTATCCCTGCAAGTGTCAATAGCTGGTCGTATGATGCTATCTATGATTGTCTTTCGCTGAAGACACTCAAGGTGAGCCCGGCTAATCCCTACTACGATAGTCGTGAAGACTGCAACGCCCTTATTCGGACGAAAGATAACCAACTGCTGAGTGCGACTTCTGGCTGTGATGTGCCCTACGGTGTTGAGTCAACAAGTCCTATGGCTTTTACTGGAACCCATTTTAAGATGTTGGTCTTCCCGGCAAGTGTGAAACTGCTGGGCTCCTGGGGCTTGAATGCCGTGCCAATCACCTATGGTGTGATGATGGAGTCGCCCATTCCTCCCCGATATAATTATCAAGGTGGGTGGTTCGCGATCTTCCGTTTAGATGAACAGATGCCCACTATCTATGTACCTTATGGCTCGATAGATAGCTATCGGAAAGCATACGGCTGGAGCCTGTATGCCAAGAATATGGTGGAATACCCGGCGCGCCCCACCTTCCAGTCTACCTATGGTCATCTCCTCACGCCTGCAACCACCCTCATCGACTCCATTCCTAAGTTCGACATGGGTAAATATGCTGTTGATCCGAATAGAGTCAAGTCGGAGTTTAATGTGGAATAGTAGTATGGGTTAATCTTGAACAGATGAGCGAATTGTTTCAACGCAACAATTCTACCCTTTCACGACACATTAAGAATGTGTTTGAAGAGGGTGAATTGAATCCTTATGCAACAGTTGCATTTTTTGCAACAGTTCAAACAGAGGGGAAAAGAATGGTAGAACGGGATATCGCTTACTATAATCTTGATATGATTATTAGTGTGGGTTATTATTTCTGAACTATCTATAAATGATCTAATTCATTTTTGTGAAGTAAATGTCTCTTTTTTAAAAAAAACTTTGTAACTTAGCGGCCGATATGAGTAAAAACCTTTATATCATCAGTGGGTGTAATGGTGCTGGCAAAACAACCGCTTCTTATACTGTGTTACCTGAAATCTTAGATTGCAGGGAATTTGTTAATGCAGATGAAATTGCCCGTGGCCTTTCACCTTTTAATCCAGAAAGTGTTGCTATTGAAGCTGGTAGACTGATGTTGCAGCGAATTAATTACCTTTTAGAAAAAGAAATGACGTTTTCTATTGAGACGACGTTAGCTACCCGATCATATATTAGTCTTGTTCATAAAGCTCAAAAAAAAGGATATATTGTGAGGGTTCTTTTTTTCTGGCTTAATTCACCTGATTTAGCCGTGCAGCGAGTAGCTGAACGGGTGGCTAAAGGTGGACATAGTATCCCAGAGCCTATCATTAAACGTAGATATGCTTCAGGTATTAAGAACCTTTTACATTTATTTATGAGTGAAGTTGATTACTGGGATATTTATGATAACAGTGAAATTCCTCGCAAACAAATAGCTTGCGGAGGAAAGAATGTAGAAACAATTATTTATGAAAAATCACTTTTTTCAAAAATTCAAGAATATGTCAAATAAAGAAGTAATAGAGTTTTCTGAGAAATTGAAACGAGGTTTAGAGATTGCCGAACGTAAGATGCTTGAAGAAAAGGCTATGCGTGGTGAGGATGTCATTGTTTCTTCAGACGGTAAGACTTTTCAGCATATTCCTGCTAAACAGTTTATCACAGGTGTCCGGTAACATTATTAGTATTTTAGCCATAGGGATAGTTCTTTAACAGAATTATCCCTTTTTTCGTCTTCCAAATGAAAAAGGACCAAATTGGACCAAAATATTCAGAATATTTATTATATTTTTGCAGCGTTATAGCGTGGTGACTCGCACATAGCGCTGTGCAACCCAAATTCAGCTCACACCGCGGCAACATTTGCGAAAAGGAAAATCTCGGGGACTGGCTCTCCAAGGTGCCTGTCCCCGCCAGAGGCTTGCAAAATGGTAAAAGGCAAACTTTTCCACTATTTTTGCATTCATTTTCAAAAAATGTTGTATATTTGCATCTGCGATGACAGACTTCGCCTCAGCATAAGGACTCGTTCTTCTGCGTTCGGCTTGTTCTGTTATTACACTTGCGACCGGGGCATAATCCCCGGTATGCAGAGGGAAGTGACATGTTGACTGTCGGAGAATCTGGAAAATTCGTCGTAAATTAGTCAAGATGAGGCTTTCACTCCTTATTATAATAGTAGTATTTCCGCAGTCTCTGTGGTGATACGCTATACCGTATAGGTGTGGGCTGATTTTCATTCTTGAATTTACGGGTATTCCAGAACCTTCTGACCAGGAATGTCAGGAGGCTCACACTCATTCGTCTGTCCATTTTAATTAATATATATTATTAACATTTAAAAAAATTACAAGTATGAAAAAAAATTTATTTGCAGTAATGGTGTTAACCATTTGTCTATTTTCTTGTGGAAATAAAACAAAAGAAAAAAAAGAAGTAGTGATTAAACCTTCTGAAACGGAGGTGTCTGGAGATATGGATGGTTGTTTTAAAGTAGTTGATAGAGAATATAAAGCAATAAAAGATGGCTTCTACGATATAATTACAATTGATATAGAACGAACGGAAAAGGAGTTGCCGTTTACACTGAATGGGCGGGAACTATGCTCATTTAGCCATGATTTGTTTGCCGCGAATGTACAAGTCGGATTTGGAATTGAATTTTTAGACGAGAATGGTAATGTTTTGGATAAAGTTTCAGCAAACGCAAGTGGATTATCAGGTTCGTATGATTCCGATGAGTGTGTTTCTTTAGTAAAACTAAAACCAGGTGGTAAAGGGACAATACGTTTCACTATAGATGACTCTGCGAGAGATGCTGTAAGTTTTAGAATTACTACAGCTTTTCAAGAGAATGAAGCTTCTGAGAATAGTGACTTGTCATCGTCTGAGCCTATTGATGATAGTGAAAATACTGACGTTATTTCTGAAGCAGGCTCTGAGGATTGGGATGAACTTTTAAATTCATACGAAGAATATGTGGATAAGTATATATCCTATGTAAAGAAGGCTGCTAAGGGTGATATGAGTGCTTTATCTGAATATCCTGCACTTATGGATAAGGCGACAGAATTTAGTGAAAAAATGGAAAATGCTCAAAGTGATATGTCTGCATCTCAGTGGGCTAGATATCTAAAGATAACGAACAAAATGACAAAAGCTGCAGCCGAAATGCAATAAGAATAGAAGTTTGTTTTATATAACATTTGTAACTATTAATTCTCACAATTATGGAAAAAGAAAAAGTTAATCAGTTTATGATGCTCAATGCGAAGTATTTTCCCGAAGTAAATCAAGTAGACATCCGCAAGGCTTTAGAAGAGGCTGATGAGTCGAAAGCTAATATGGTTATTTCATCTGAGTGGAAGAATCCCACAGTGTGTTTTATTTTAGCATTTTTCTTAGGAAACTTAGGAGCAGACCGTTTCTATTTAGGTGATACAGGCCTTGCCGTTGCTAAACTTCTTACTTGTGGTGGTGCAGCTATTTGGGCTATAGTCGATCTCTTCACAGCTTTTGGTAGAGCCAAAAAGACTAATTACAGTAAATTTCTTCAGTTAATAGCCTAATAATAAGCTAATGGATGAATATAAACCACTAATGCCCGATAACCATATGGCATTAGCTATAGTTACAACTGTTTGTTGTTGTTTGCCATTAGGAATAGTTGCCATTCTTAAAGCTAATAATGTAAATACATTGTACGCTTTGGGTCAATATGATGCTGCTGTTAATGCATCAGAAGAGGCGAAGAAATGGAGCTATATCGGTATTGGTTTGGCTGTAGTAGGCTGGATTCTCTATATTGTATTTTGGGGTGGTCTGGCTGTAATAGGCGGTTTAATGGAGACTATTCAATAAGACAAACCCATTGAAGAAATCCAAACTACTAATATTTTTATTCTTCTTGGGTGGGATTATATTATATTACTACATTAATCCCACCCAATATTTTCTTATGCCTAAATGCATGTTTAAAGTATTAACGGGATATAATTGTCCTGCTTGTGGAGTACAGAGATTCATTCATGCATTTTTACACGGTGATTTTGCAAATGCACTACATTATAATTATTTCTTGGTGTATGCATTGCCATATGCGGCATCATTTATTCTAGTATGGCTGTTACCCGACATTAAGATAAAATATAAAATAAAAAATATTATCGAGGATAAGTATGTGGTAAATGTGTACGTAATATCATTTGTGGCATGGTTATTTATTAGAAACTATTTAAAAATATAGAAATATTATGGATGAGAATAAAGTGAATCAGATAATAGCCATATATGGCAGTAAACTACCTGCAGAAAGTATAAATATGATTCGGGAAAAGCTATTAGATATGGATTATGGCACAGCATCCGTTAAGATGGCCCAGTTTAAAGATCCCATGATAGTATTGATATTATCGATATTAACAGGTACATGGGGCGTAGACCGTTTTTATTTGGGAGATATTGGCCTGGGTGTGATTAAATTAATTACATGTGGTGGATGTGGTATTTGGTGGTTAATAGATTTAATCCTAATATCTGACTTGACTAAAAAGAAAAACTTAGAATCTTTTTTGTTATACTAAATATTGCTATTATGAAAATAGAAAGATTAATCATTATTTTTTTTGCGTTACTGTTTATCTCTACAATTGATGTAAATGGTCAAACACGTTCTCAACCTTCAAAAAAGCCAGCAGAAAAGTGGATAAAGATTCTTGATGATGATGAAGCTGTTGCTATTTATTACAATCCTAAAATAGTAACAGATAAAGCTGGAAACCATATTGTATGGGTAAAAGCTGTGTACTATAATGAGGAATGGCAGCGTTATTTCGCAGATATGATTGGTTCGAGGTCCTTAGTATATACGACTAAGACTAAGGCAAAATATGATAAGGACTATAATTATGTTATGGTCAGACAGGTCCTAGCATATAGTAAAACGGGTAGGTTATTACATAATACTGGAGAAGACTCCTCTGCTGGCTGGTATCCTGTAAATGCAAGTGACCCCGTAGGCATCGTTGGGGAGTATCTGGATAATCTTAGAAGAAAGTTCTAATTATCAGTTGCCAATTACTGAACGTTCCCGTTATCGTTCTCATATCGCCCTAATCTCCTTAACCGTGAGACCGGTATATTTGGATTAATAGTAGATGCTAACAACATTCATTTTTTCCATTTTATAATTTCCATTTTATGGAAAAAGTATTATCTTTGCCATTATCACAGAATTTACATGGCAAAAGAAATAATTGATAACCCATTCGTAACAATAGGTTATATTATAAAACGGCATGGTCTTTCTCTATTCATTGCTAAATGTTCAGCACGTAAGACAGAATATGAGATATTTGTTCTATGCAAAATACAAAAATAGTGAAAATGCACTCAAGCTAATGCTAAATGTTCTATATGAAGAACAAATTGTCTGCAAAAATGTTTTGCCAATAGAACACCTCCGAATATTTATTTGAAAACAAGCATTTTGTGAATACAGCTCTAAAGGAACATTGACATATACATTGGTAGTAATATCAAATCCTGCTCTTTGCGAATGTCTTTCGAGTGAAGGAGATATCGTTGAAGAATGCGCGCAGAGAACTTTTTCTGGAATTCATCGATATATCAGTGCAAAGGTAGCCATAATATCTCAATTACCAAAGAAAATGAACAAAATAATGCCGAGATTCTCAAAGGATTAACTTTGAAAAATGCCGAAATTCTCAGATAAATAGATCTTGTATATGCCAAAAATCTCAATACATAATAATCAAATTGCATTGCTTTTAGATATCATTATACCATCTCGATCTCGTCAACCGTGAGACCGGTATATTTGGCGATGGTTTCGGGGGATAAGCCGTCTTGTTTCATTTGGGCTGCTGTTGACAATGCTTTTTCGTGCATACCTTCCGCTCTGCCTTCCGCTCTGCCTTCCTTGCGTCCTTGCTTCAGTCCTTTCTCCATACCTTCAAGCATTCCTTCTCCATGAGCGGTGTAGATCTGCGAACTGATGAGCACCCGGTCGTCAATATACCGACAGAAGGCTATCTGGTCTTCTCGGCTCATCTGTGTAAACAGTAACTTCTCTCGGGCAGCTTTCAATCCTGGGGCATCGGCATCCTCTGGGATGTCACTCGTTGACAAGAAGTAGAGCCACTGCTCCAGCGGCACCTTCGACCAGCGGTTGAAGTCGTTCACCTTCAAGATGTAATACTCCGGATACAGCTCGCTTACCTCCTTCACACCGAACTTCTGTTTTTGGAAGTGGTTCAGTTGGAGCACGTCATGGTAGTGGATGCCCCGGAACTCGGTCTTGCCATGATAGACGTAGTCTTTGCCCTGTCCTAAGTCGAAGTAAACGATGTTGATTGAGTAGACCTTCTTAACATGCTCGTAGTTATTACCTCTTTCAATATACTCCGTTACCAGTTTTGAGGCTCCGAAAAGGATACGCTGGAAATAGGCGAACTCTGATTCTCCCTGTACCTCGATGAGCAGCAAGTCACGGTCTTCATCCTCTGCCAGGATGTCTACCCGGTTGCTCTTCGCATTGTCACGGTCTTTGTTACTCTCACTCTCCAGCAGACGTACGATCTTGATTTCTTGATTAAGTAAGGTGGTAAGGAAGCCTTCCAGTACATCGAAGTTGGCCTTGTCGCGCAACAAGCGCTTCAATGCCCAGTCAAAACTGATGTATGTCTTCTCTATCATCTTACGTGCACGCTTTTTAGGTTCCTTCTTTTTGTTCTGTTCCATAGTTATTTGATTTAAGTATCTGTTTGCAAAAATACGGATTATCTGTTGAATCTGCAAATAATCAAGGCATATTTTCTCCGTATGCTAAGAATATCTTTGATACGTTAGCATAAATGAGTTTTTTTCAGATTGCGGACCCAATCCGCAATGAGGTTATTGGTTGAAAAGAAATAGTGTCTTGGAAAAGGGTATCTTTTCTGCCAGTTTTAATAGCTTTTCTCGTAGGTTTTAATAGCTTTTCTTGTAGGTTTTAATAACCTTTCTCACTAGTTTTAATACACTTTACTTTCAGGCGTTGTTATGCCAGCGATTTTTTCTGTTTTACTAGACACTTTTTCTCTTCATTAGTTGGATCAGTAGACATTTTCTTATTTTCGTACTGAATCGATAGACATAAGCAAAAAAACCGTACTGTATTTGTTTGAGGTTTTTATCGCTGATTTCAAATAATGTTTGTATATTTGCAGGAGTTGAGTGTGTTGGCTGTCGACGTGATACGATTTGGCGAGGACACTACAGACGGATTATATGACTTAAGATGAAAAAAGTGATGAAGAAAATAATGAAAAGAATCATTGGATATGTGATGATGTCCCTGTGTGCGGCGATGACTTTCGCACAGGGCAATGTGCAGACGGATAAGCCTTATGGTTATCTGTATTGTCATATGAGTGACGAGGGTGAGTGGACGGCTTATGCGCTGAGCAGGGATGGAAAGGTGTTTCATGACTTACTCGATGGCAAGCCTGTGTATGACACGAAGAAGTTGAATGGTATCGAGGGCGGTTCGCGGGATGCCTTTATTACAAGGGCCTACAATGGTAAGGGGGCTGTGATGACCACTACGGATATGTGCGTGAAAAACAGTCACCAGTGGTTTAACTACGGTCTGAACCTGCTTAAAAGCAAGGATCTGATTCATTGGACATCGGTGACCTTCGACTTCCGGAAAGGACCGTCCATCTTCTGTGATCCTGAAGCCCCTGATTTCTATAAGGACTATTCAACGATCTGCAGGGTATGGGCACCGCAGATTATGTGGGATGCCGACTATGTATGGCCGAATGGAGATCGTGGCGGATATTTCATCTATTACTCGCTGTTGAACTCCAAGGAGGATAAATACGACCGGATCTTCTACAGTTATGCCGACAAGACATTTACCAAACTGACCAAGCCTCGGTTGTTGATCGACTGGGGGTATGCCACGATAGATACCGATATCAATTACCTCAAGAGTGATGGCATGTACCACCTGATGATCAAGAAAGAAGGTGGGAAACCGGGCATCTTCACTTCTTCGTCGAAGGCACTGACCGGTCCGTGGCCGGAGCCCGATGAGAGTGATTATGTGGATTTTGAAGGCAATAAGAAATGTGAGGGACCATCTGCTTTCCAGTTGATTGGTGAGGATACATGGCATGTAGCCTATGTGGAATACTCGTCGAGGCCTCATCGCTATCGCATCTGTAAGGCCGATGAGTATCTCCGTAACTTCCACGACCCTGTGGATATTCAGGGGGTGAAAGCGCCGCAACACGGTTCTTTCATGCGGATTACCAAGAAGGAATATAACCGACTGGAGAAGTGGAATAAGAAGATGATGAAATGATGAGGTTTCTCTCCTTGATGCTTTTACTAACCTGTCCGTCGCTGTTGACAGCCCGAGAGACCGACGACCGGTATATCGTAGAAAGATGTATGCAGTCGTTGGCCGCCTTCACTCAGTATGCTACCTCTATCTATGTAGATGCGGGGGTGAACGATGCAGGTAAGCCGGTGGGTTACTTTAGGGCAACGGATGCAGGCAAGAGTAATGAAGACGGGGTGCGCACGAACCTGGATATCGCCATGGTATGTGCGTTCGTAGGAACTTTCTTTACAGAAGGAGTCGCGTATCCCCAACCATCTCTTCCGAAGGGCGTTACGGCAGAGGGACTTCGGCGGATGGCTCTTGCATCTCTGCGCTATGGTTACAGTACCCACCATACCGTACGACTAAAGAAATGCACCGAAGGTAAATACTGGGGAACGTATCAAGATGAAAACCGCACGTGGCATCATCAGTGGGAGAGTTCGCTGTGGGTGCTCAGTATGGCCTTTGCGGAGAAGTTTCTGGCGACAGACTCGGATGATTCGCAGAACATACAAAAGGTCGTAGAGAGTGAGGCCGACTATCAGTTGTCTCGTCCTGTTCCTCATGGTTACAAGGGGGATACGAAAGCCGAAGAGAACGGTTGGGAGGCAAATGTATTAGCCGTGGCATGGAGCAAGTATCCTGGTCATCCCCATGCTGAACAATGGCGTGAGGCAATGATCCGTTACGGACTGAACGGTTATACCGTGGATGCTGATGCTCGGGATACTACGATGCTGGATGGTAAAAGGGTGTGTGAATGGTATGCCGGCACCAACCTCTTCCCGGATTATACCTTGCAGAACCATCACTATTTCCATACCTCGTATCAGAATGTGGTGATGCAAGAGCAGGCAGAGAGTATCCTGGCCACCTACTACCTGAATGAGCGGCAGAATACCTGTTTATATCGTTCACTCACCTGGCATTGGCAAGAGGTGTGGGAGCAGGTGTTGGCACAGTTGGCCCTGGCAGATGGAGAGTTAGCCATGCCCAATGGCAACGACTGGAGTATGTTCCTCTATGATCAGTTACCGGCGTATGCTGCCATGGCAACCATCATGCGCAATGGCGATGCCCTGATGTTGGAGCGCAAATGTCTGGATCAGTTGTTACTCCGACAGAAGACTACCGGTGACGGGCGTTACCTCTTGAATGCGGATATCGGGGCACGTAGGATGGGTGTCACCGCCCATCGGGTGATGATGACGATATTATTACATCGTCTTTTCCCTACTGATCATCTGCAAGTCACGGAGTGGGAAGATTTCCAACAGCGTTATGCAGCTGCTCGGGTGTTCCCCTCTCAACACTTAGTCAGGGCGATGACGAAAGAGCGTTTCACCTGTCTGTCATGGAGTGAGGGACTGAAGAACTTCACGGGGTGTATCGTACCTAACCGTGTGGAAGACAGTAAGATCATGATACCTTATAAGAAGGGCTTCGGCGGGAATATCATCGGTGAACCGAAATCGTTTCCTGAAAAGCCTGTGGTCAAGACTGATGGTAATGCCTGGACGGTGAGTGGCAGGATAGATGGAGAACCATTCGTGATCTGGTCCACTCCCGGTAATGCGGTCATCGTGATGAACCGCCCTGCCTATATGGCGCTCTCATATGATCCCTTCACAAAGGAAGAAAGAGAGATTCGTGAAGGCGATCAATGGGTTAATATCGATAATTCGGTAGCCGTGGTTGGCAATCAACGATACGGCATCGGTGAAAAGAAGGTAGTCAACTCCATCGGCACCCGTGTGCTTACCGGCGAGGGAAAGGCCACGGTGTATTTCTCAGGAGTGAGTGCCGCAGAGAGCGCCCGTCTGGCTAAGAAGACGAAGATCAAAGAAAAAGGATATCTGTTGACCCTTAAGACGCAAGATCCTGACGGCACAAGATATACCATGACGCTCAATCGTGTGACTGGAGAATATACCCACCAATAATGCCGTAATTGTTAGTTTTGAAAAAGATAATTAAAACACCGGGAGAAGCTGGGAAAACAATCAAGAAAAGTCTCTGTATATCAGTGTCTCTGTGTTGAAAAAATAAAATAAAGAATATGAGTTTTGAACAGAAAACATACCCTGATCTGATGAAGGGGAAAACCATTATGTATGTGCATGGCTTCGGCTCTTCAGCACAGAGTGGCACGGTAACCCGTTTCCGCATGATGTTGCCCGAGGCAAATACCATCGCCTACGATCTGCCTATCGACCCGCATGCTGCTATCGCCTTGTTACAAGAGAAGGTGCAAGCGCATCAGCCCGACCTGATCGTAGGCACTTCGATGGGGGGCATGTATACAGAACAACTGTATGGCTACGACCGTATTCTGGTGAATCCAGCCTTCGAGATTGCTGATACGATGGGAGCCCATGGGATGATCGGCAAGCAGACCTTCCAGAATCCTCGTCAGGATGGTGTGCAGGAGTTTATCGTGACGAAAGCCATGGTGAAGGAATACCGCGCTGTGCAGGAGCAGTGTTTCGCCCACGTCACCCACGAGGAGCAACAAAGGGTGTGGGGACTCTTCGGTGATGCCGACCCATTGGTGCACACGATGCCTCTTTTCCAACAACACTATACGCAGGCTATCTCTTTCCATGGGGAGCACCGGATGGATGACAGTATCTTTATCAATAGTGTCATTCCCGTGATTCAATGGATTGATGACAAACAAGAGGGTAGGGAACGCCCGATCGTCTATATCAGTGTTGATGCAATTTGTGATGAACTGGGCAGACAACTTTCGAGTGCACGGAAAGGATTCCGTTATCTCTTGGAGCATTATAATCTGTATATCGTGGCAGAGGCATCGGATTATCAGACAGACGATATCCGGCAGGTGCAGGAGGCGATGTGTGATATCATCAACGTGCCGGCCTACCATCATCTGATCTTTACGCACCGTAAGGATCTGCTCCTGGGAGATTACCTGATTGATCCTGATAAAGACTCTGCCGATGGTTTCATGGGAACACATCTGCATTTCGGTAGCGATACCTTCAAAACCTGGGAGGAGATTATCGAGTACTTCAGCAGGTTGGGAGGACAGTGAGATATCAGTTCATAGTTCATAGTTCACAGTTCATAGTTTGGAGGAGCAGAAAAGAAATATTAGTGCTGGTGAGTTGTTTGATCAACTTTATGCCATATTGTTGGTGTTGCAGCAGGAGCGCGATACCAGTGCTCCTGTTTCCAAGGATTACCTGAAGGAGGTGCATGAGTTGTTGGTGCTCACCTGTCATGAGGGCATCCGTGACACCTCATTGGCATTCGGTAACCTGTTCTCGCAGATCGATTATCTGTGTAATCATCTTCAACTGTCGATGGCAGAGAAGCGGTCGATACAGGAGATGCGTCACCATAGCAATCACCCCGAACAACCATTGTCCATACAGGCCTTTTTCTATGATGTCAGGGCCCTCTGTGTGCTGATTTCAAAGGTGTTCCAGACAACCATTCCTCAGGAGATTCTGCCTTTGTTGCCAGTCAGAAAACCACAGGATGCCAAACATAAGACCATCAGCTACGAATACCTGCGATGCATCGTACAACAGTTTGATGACACAACGATACAAGCAGAGGTAGAACAGGATAGTGCCCATGGAGTCGTCACGATCGACTATCAGGCTCCACACCTGCGGCATCTGAAACCTTTGTTGCGTAAGGGTATGCAACTGAATATCCTGGATGGAAAACTGGAGGACGGTCGGATCTTACCCAAGTTTATTATATTAGAACCCGACTTCCTGGTGGATATCAGTAGTGTGGCGACTTGTTTCAAGGAGTATGGTCATCATCCTCTGCAATACCTGTTGGGCAGGATCAGTCCGCGAGTGAACAGTTATGCCACCTTATTAGGAAACTTTGCCGGCAAGGCCCTCGATGATATCATCAACCTGCGACATCTGTCGGTTGGTGACACCATCAAGAGTTTTTTTGCATCCAATGCCCTGGAGTTTTGCACGTGTGCGGATTTCGACGGAGAACGTTTCAAGAAGGATGCCTACCTGCAGTCAACGAATATCCGGGCTACGGTGGAACAACTGTTTGGGGATGACAAGAATGGTTTTGAGGTGGAAAAAGCGATTCTTGAACCGTCATTTGTGTGTGAGCAGTTAGGACTGCAAGGACGTGTCGACTTGATGACAACCGATCTTAAGTTGCTGATAGAGCAGAAGTCGGGACGTAACATCAATATCGAGCGGCAACGGCCGAACAACTACGGCAGTTATCAGTTGGAGCCGCATTTCGTACAGTTGCTGTTGTACGATGGGGTGCTGCGAAGGAACTTCCATCTGAACAGACAACAGGTGGATACCCGACTGTTATATAGTAAGTATCCACCGGGCAATGGCCTTGTCGTGGTGGCCTTCTATCAGAAACTATTTCAGGAGACCCTGTCGCTGCGCAACCAGATCGTGGCACAAGAGTTGTCGATAGCCGATGACGGCATGGAACAGGCCATCGCCAATCTTCACCCGGAGACATTGAACGTCACCGGGAAACAAGATAGTTTCTACCTGCGGTATCTCCTTCCGCAGATAGAAAGCGTCACCGATATCCTCCATCAGACGGATCCCTTGGAGAAAGCGTATTTCACGACGATGATGACGTTCGTCTACCGTGAGCAACGGGTGAGTAAACTGGGTTTGCAAGAGGGTGTGACCACCTGTTGTGCCGACCTGTGGAACATGCCGTTGAACGAGAAGATAGAGAACGGAACGATCCTGATGGGGCTGCGAGTCGTCAAACGAGAGTGTTCTTCTATTGAGAATGGCTATGATACGATAACCCTGTCTATCCATGCGGATGAACTGGGCGAGGACTTCCTTCCCAATTTCCGAAGGGGTGATCAGATCTATCTGTATGCCTATCCGAAGCACGGCACGCCTGATGTCAGGGAACATATCCTTTTCAAGGGGAACCTCAAGGAACTCTACAGCGACAGGGTAGTGGTGGTCTTGAACAACGGTCAGCAGAACCCACATCTGTTGAGTCCTGCCTCTGATGAGGTATATGCCATCGAACATTCGAGTACGGATATCACAACAACTAATTCCATCAAGGGACTGTATGCCTTCCTGCGGGCCCCCTTGGCAAAGCGAAGACTGTTGTTAGCGCAACGGACACCGTTTGCTGATACCAGTAAACAACTCTCCCGAAACTATCACCCAGCCTACGATGATATCCTCCTCGGAGTCAAACAAGCCCGTGATTATTATCTCTTGGTGGGTCCTCCGGGAACGGGTAAGACGAGCATGGCACTCCGTTTTATGGTGGAAGAGGCCCTTCATGATGGACAACACCTGTTGTTGATGGCCTATACCAACCGCGCTGTTGACGAGATTTGTGCGATGTTGATGGATGCACAGATCTCTTTCATACGTGTCGGACACTCTTTCAGTTGTGATGAGCGTTTCCACCCTTATCTGTTAAAGGAGGTGATGGGTGATCACCCCCGTCTGGATACCATCCGACAGCGATTGATGGATACTCAGGTGATCGTGGGCACTACCTCGGTATTCCAGTCACGTCCATTCCTCTTTCAACTGAAACGGTTTGATGTGGCGATCATCGATGAGGCCAGTCAGATCCTGGAACCTAACCTCGTCGGACTGCTCGTCAACGTGGAGAAATTCGTGCTTATCGGCGACTATAAACAGTTGCCTGCCGTCGTGGTGCAGCGCCCGGAGGATTCTCTGGTGGATGATCCGTTGCTTAGAGAGATAGAACTGACCGACTGCAGGAATTCCCTTTTCGAACGACTGATACAGGTAGAGCGCAAGGCCGGCAGAGACGCTTTTGTAGGGGTATTGCGCCGACAGGGTAGGATGCACCCAGAGATAGCCGACTTCCCTAACAGGATGTTCTATGCCCGTGAACAACTGTTGCCCGTTCCGCTGCCGCATCAGGAGGATCATTCTATTGTTCACAGAGTGCTTTTCTTCCCTTCTCCATTGAATAAAACGGCAGGCCATGGCAATCAGGTGAATCTTGCTGAGGCCCATATTGTGTGTGAACAGCTCGTGCGGATATATCATGAATATGCTGATGATTTCGATCCTTTCAAGACGGTTGGTGTCATCGTGCCATACCGTAACCAGATAGCTGTCATCCGCAGGGAGATAGAACAGACGGGCATCACGGCTCTCTTACAGGTGAGCATCGATACAGTAGAGCGCTATCAGGGCAGTCAGCGTGATGTGATCATCTATTCGTTTACTATCCAGAACAGGTATCAGTTGGAGTTCCTTACCGCCAACTGCTTCGTGGAGGATGACAAGGTGATCGACCGCAAATTGAACGTGGTGCTTACCAGGGCGAGAAAACAACTCATACTGACGGGCAACGAAGAGGTGTTGCGGTATAACGGCCTGTATGCGCAGTTGTTGGATGATATCAAAAAAAGAGGTGGATATGTCGATTGACATTCCACCTCTTCAGAGACGAGAGTAATTTTACTTTCTATAGTTTTCTAATCCTGCTTTCAAGAACTTCACGTATTTGTTGATGTCCTCATCGTAAACGGCAGAACCCGTGAGCGGATTACCCTCATTGTCGATGGCTACATAGAACGGCTGGGCATTGGCACCGAACTTAGAGCGCTGCAGATAACTCCACTTGTCACCCACGGTACGCAGTGTGCGCTGCTGACCGTTCTCCTCGGTTACCTTAACCTGCTCTGCCAGAGGAGTCTTATCATCTACGAAGAGAGAGATCAGTACATAGTCCTCCTCGAGAATCTTTGATACGGTAGGATCGGTCCATACGGCAGCCTCCATTTTACGACAGTTCACACAACCGAAACCGGTGAAGTCGATCAGTACAGGCTTACCCTGTGCCTTGGCAGCAGCCATACCTTCCTCATAGTTCTTGTATTTAGCTTCCACCACTTCAGCCTTGTAGAGGTTGAAGTCCTGTGTGCTCATAGGAGGAGCGAAGGCGCTGACAGCCTTACAGGGAGCACCCCACAGACCAGGGATCATATAGATAGCGAAGGCGATAGAAACCAGTCCGCCCATGATGCAGACAACAGGCATCGGCTTCTCCATCTCACCACCTTCCCAGTCGCTCTGGAACTTCAGTTTACCGATCAGGTACAGACCGAGGGCACCGAAGATCACAATCCACAAGCAGAGGAATACCTCACGGTCGAGCAGACGCCATCCGTAAGCGAGGTCTGCCACAGAGAAGAATTTCAATGCGAAGGCCAACTCGATGAAACCGAGTGTTACCTTGATGATGTTCATCCAGCCACCCGACTTCGGAGCTTTCTTTAACCAAGTGGGGAACATGGCGAAGAGGGTGAATGGCAATGCCAGTGCGAGGGCAAAGCCGAACATACCGATAGCCGGACCCCAGAAGTTACCACTCGTTGCGAAGTCTACCAACAGGAATCCGATGATAGGACCGGTGCAGGAGAAACTTACCAAGGCCAGTGTGAAGGCCATGAGGAAGATACTCAGCAGACCGGTTGTAGAGGATGCCTTGCTATCTACCTTGTTGGTCCATGACTCAGGCAATGTCAGCTCGAACCATCCGAAGAAGCTCAGGGCGAACACCACGAGGAGCAGACAGAAGAAGATGTTGAAGATAGCGTTGGTAGAAAGGGCGTTGAGCGCACTAGCACCGAAGATAGCCGTGATGGCCAATCCTAGGGCCAGGTAGATCACCACGATAGAGATACCATAGGTGATGGCATCCTTGATACCTTTCTTCTTATCGTCCTTGGCACGCTTCAGGAAGAAGCTTACGGTCATCGGGATGATAGGCCATACACAGGGGGTGAACAGGGCTACCAGACCACCGAGGATACCCATCAGGAAGATATAGAGGAGTGAACGGTTTTGGGTAGCACTACCACCATTGAAAGCCTGCAATTCTTTAATCACAGGCTTCCAAAGACCATCTACTTCTGCAGAATCGAGTGGAACAACGGCAGCGGCAGCGGCCAGACTGTCGGCATTTTCGCCTACCTTCTCGCCTTCTTCTTCACCGGCAGCGTTTTCGTCATCGCTTTTTTTTTCCTCCTGAGCTTCTGGAGCGTCCTTCGGTCCTTCACCCTTGTAGTCGAACTCTACCTGTGTAGGAGGCATACAGTTCTGGTCGTTGCAGGCACCATACTCCAAGAATCCCTTGATATGATAGGTCTTGCCTGTCACCTTGTATTTCTGTACGAAGGTAACGTTATTCTCAAAATAACGCAGGTTCATATCAAACAACTTGTCGTAGTTGCTGATCTCCTTACCCTGAGCCTTCAACTTACCGTCGGCCTTGGCACCTTCTGACGCCTCGGTGGTCAGTGTGGCAGAGATAGGACCGTCTGCGGGCAGACCAGTGGAATAGACGTGCCAGCCGGCATCGATCTTTCCTGTAAAGATTACTTGTACCTCTGTAGGAGAAACTTGCTTCTGCTGAACACTGAAATGTACAGGATCCTGCATCTGTGCTGATGCGGTGATAGCCACCATAGCCAAGAGGCTGATCAGCAACATGTTCTTGATTCTTTTCATATCCGTTATTAAATCAAAAATATTTGTGAATTATTTGTTATTGCTTTTATGAGTCATGATGTCGAGCACATAGCGGTCGGTCTCGTCCATACCCTTGCTGCCGATAGAGGTGAGGTTATGGATGCTCTGGTCTACATCGTCATCGATGATACCCTCCAACGAACTGACGTACTTATGCTGCATGGCCAGCATGGCGCTGAGCATAGCGGTGCTTACGCCCGTGGTCAATTTCAGTGAACAACTGGGCTTGGCACCGTCGCAGATCATACCGGTCAGGTTGGCAATCATATTCTTTACCGAGAAGGTGATCTGCTCGTAGTCGCCTCCCATCAGATAGGTGATGCCACAACTGCTACCCGTGCTGGCAACCACACAGCCGCACAGAGCACTGAGTGAGCCTAACGACTGCTTGATATAGATAGCGGTGAGATGACTGATGATCAGGGCGCGTATCAGTTCCTCCTCAGAATTGTGATTCTCTCTTGCGAAGACCACCACAGGCATCGTGGCGCATATTCCCTGGTTGCCACTGCCTGAGTTACTCATCACAGGCACCATCGCACCAGCCATGCGGGCATCACAGGCACCGCTGGTTGCGCTGAGCACGTGCGAGAAGATGCCATCACCCAGGAATCCCTTACCAAGGGGCGTCAGCATCGTCTTACCCAACTGATGACCGAAATTCTCCTCGAGTCCTTTCTTCGAGGCTGCCTCATTCAGTTTCTTGGCTTCCAGGATAAAGCGCAGGTCCTCTATGTCAGTTTCCGTAGCGAAGTCGTATACTTTGCGGAGAGTCAACTTCGGATCCTCCTGCTGCTCGTTACTGCCGTTCTCGTCGCCCTCCTTCATCAGTCCGTCCTGCAGGATCTCCTCATCCTTGCGAAGGAAGACGAAGTCGGTATGGTGCGTCTTGATGCGTGCCTCTGCCTCATGACCGTCGGCCTGACAGATCACGTTGATGAACAGCTTGTCGGTATCCTCCTTCTCTAAGGCGATGTGGATGCGGTTCTCGGCGATGTATGCCTTTCCGCGCTCTACAGCCTCTTTGTTACAGTCTTGAAGCACCTCAAGTTGCAACTCGGGTTTTCCGATGAGAGCGCCTAAGGAGATGGCGATGGGCAGTCCCACCATGCCTGTTCCCGGTATTCCCACACCCATGGCGTTCTTGAGGATGTTAGCACTTAATCGCAGTTCAATATGTTCTGGTACTTGTCCAAGTAGTTTGGTAGCTTTAGCTACACATAATGCCACGGCCATTGGCTCTGTACAGCCGATTGCAGGTACTACTTGTTTCTTAATAAGGTTAATAATAGATAGTTGCTCGTTTCTAGAAAGCATAATTTTTTCTTTTTACTATAATACGTTTAAATGTTCATTTGGGTTACAAAAACAGTTTATTTTTAGAATATATTAATAAATCATCAAAAAATTTGTTAGTACCGTTTTTTTTTCCTAATTTTGCACTCGAAATACATAACTTGGATGATTTCACCTGCTGCATCTGATGGTGGATGTTATACCCCCTGAGGATGTCAGTATTCGAGATAAAGATTCGTTAAAAGGGTAAGGGTTCCGGCATTGCAAAATGTTGGGATTCTTGTTTTTCGTCTAAGTGTAGTTCTAATCAAACTAATAATTTAGGTAATCATTAAAACGTAAGTATATGGCATACATGTCACAAGAGGGCTACGATAAGTTGGTAGCCGAACTAAAAAGATTAGAGAGCGTGGAGCGCCCCAAGGCATCTGCTGCCATTGCAGAGGCTCGCGACAAGGGCGACCTGAGTGAGAATTCAGAATACGACGCTGCCAAGGAGGCACAGGCCAAGCTGGAGAACAAGATCAATGAGCTCAAGCGCACGCTTACCGAGGCTAAGATCATCGATGTATCACGTCTGAGCAATGAGGTGGTGCAGATCCTCTCGAAGGTGGAGATGACCAATCTGACCACCAAGGCCAAGATGACTTACACCATCGTGAGCGAGAGCGAGGCCAACCTGCGTGAGGGTAAGATCTCCATTAAGACTCCCATTGCCCAGGGCTTGCTCAACCATAAGGTGGGCGACGAGGTAGAGGTGAAGATCCCACGTGGTGTGATCCGTCTGCGTATCGACAGTATTTCTATTTGATAACCAATAAAACGATTGCTATGGATATATTCAGTAAGATTGCCGCAGGTGAGATTCCCAGTTATAAGTGTGCTGAGGATGAGCAGTTCTATGCCTTCTTGGATATCAATCCGATCCAGAAGGGTCATACCCTGGTGATACCCCGTCGTGAGGTAGACTATGTCTTCGATATGAACGACGATGAGATTGGTGCGTATATGGTCTTTGCCAAAAAGGTGGCCGTAGCCATCAAGCGCGCCTTCCCTTGTAAGAAGGTGGGCATGGCCGTGCTGGGCCTGGAGGTTCCTCATGCTCATATCCACCTCGTGCCGATGCAGAGCGAGAAGGATATGATCTTCAGCAATCCTAAGCTAAAGCTCACCGAAGAGGAGTTTCGTGAGATCTCCCAGAAGATCTACGACGAGTTCCAGAAACTGTAGAAAACATAAAGGCTGCTCCTCAAGGGCAGCCTTTACTTATCTTAGGGGCTTTCATCCATGTAAGCCCTTTTTATTTTGTAGGGGAAGGTGCATTCGTGCCCGTATGATTTACAAATACTCCTCTCCGTATTGCAACTGTGTCTCGTTGACAAATTTCCTTACCAACGCGCTCGAATCCCCCTTTTTGCAGATCAACAACACGTTGCCCTCTTCTGCCACGATATACCCGTCCAGTCCGTTGATGATTCCCAACTTGTCCTTTGGCAACTTGATGATATTGTTTTTGCTGTCATCCAGTATCACCTGCGATGAGATGATCACGTTGTCATCGTCGCCCTTCTTCAGGTTCTCGTAGATGGAGTGCCACATTCCTAAGTCGGCCCATCCGAAATCTCCCTTCATCACAAATACCGGTTGCTCATGCTCCAGCAGTCCCTCGTCGATGGATATGTTAGGATAGGTGGAGAAGTTCTCCTCGATGAAGATGATCTCTTCCTCCAGACTCACATGGTTGATCTCCTCACGGTCTTCCAGTTTCCGCAATACTACCGGGAATACCTGTTGCAGGCATTTCCTCATGTGCTTCACGTTCGACAGGTACATACCGCTGTTCCAGAGGAACTCCCCACTGTTGATAAACATCTGTGCGAACTCCCTGTCGGGCTTCTCGGTGAATGATTTCACCTCGTAGATGCCGTCGTGCTCCAGATAGTCACCGCACTGGATATACCCGTAGCCTGGCTCGGGTCGGGTGGGTTTCACGCCTAAGGTCAGGATGATCTCCCGCTTGCTCACCAACTCCAGTCCTGCCTTGATATTCTCTTGGAACACATCCTCTTTGAACACCGCCTGGTCGCTGGGCACTACCAGCATACGCGCGTTCTCGTTCTTTCTGACGATACGATAGGTGGCCCATGCCACGCTGGGTGCCGTATTCCTGTGAATCGGTTCACTCAGTATGTTCTCCGGCGGCAGCTCCGGCAGTTGTTTCACCACATAGTGTGCATATTCATGGTTAGTACACACGTAGATATTCTCCGTGGGTATCAGTTTGCTTACCCGGTCGAAGGTGTCTTGCAGCAGTGTCCTTCCCGTGGAGAAGAAGTCTATGAACTGCTTGGGTTTCTTTATCCGACTGCATGGCCAGAGTCTCCTGCCCCTTCCGCCTGCGAGAATGACACAGTAGTCGTTATCATTTTTTGTTATCATAAATAGCAGATCTAAGGTTCCTTGGTGTAAAGATAATAAAAATCTTTATATCTTCCAAACAATTTACCTTTTTTACCAAATCATATCTTTTTTAAAGGTAAAGTGTAATGCCCATGTAACAAATTTCTCTGAAATATTTTGGTTTTAAAAAAATATGTTGTATCTTTGCACCCGCAAAAGGCCCAGATGGCGGAATCGGTAGACGCGCTGGTCTCAAACACCAGTGGGGCAACCCGTGCCGGTTCGACCCCGGCTCTGGGTAC
>CADBSW010000096.1 GCA_902797505.1 uncultured Prevotellaceae bacterium
CCCCCGTAATGAAGAGTGAAGAATATTAATGAGCCCCGCAGGGGCGACACAGCATAGGCGGGGTGCGTAAGCCCCCGTAATGAAGAGTGAAGAATATTTAATGAGCCCCGCAGGGGCGACACAGCATAGGCGGTGTGCGTAAGCCCCCGTAATGAAAAATTGAAAATTAAAAATTGAAAATGATGAATATTTTAAGGAATCTGATTTATATGGCGCGCCGCTTTAAGACGGCGACGGCGCTGAACTTCGTAGGACTCGTAACAGCCTTTGCTGCCTGTTATCTGTTCCTTACCCAAGTGATATACAACCACTCCTACAATCGGGGACTGGACAACTATAAACAGTTGTATCGTGTAGAGGTGCCCGGCATGAGAGAAGACGTTAACATGAAATGGCAAGCAAATATATGTCGGTTTATAGCTGATGAATTGGCGGCTCTGCCTCAGGTAGACGGTATGACGTTGATGGAGAGTTGGGCCAGAACATGGATCGCGAAGAAAGACCTGACGACATTCTCTTTTCCCGGATGTTATGTCAACAATGATGCACTAAAGACACTGGCCCCACGACTGCTTGACGGAGAACTCGGATGGAAGGAGGGCGATCAGAAAGGACTCATCATTCCTGCCTCTATCGCCATGCAGTATTTTGGATCAGTGCAGGTGGCCGGTCGCCACATGATGTGGGCCGACAGCGACAGTGCAAGGGTAAGAGGCGTGTTTGCCGACTTCCCTGAGAACTGTTTTGCCAAGAACTGCATCTATGCCAATATGCGCGATGAGAATCAGGGTAATATCAATAACTATAACTATATATGCTACCTGAGACTCAATGAGATGGTGGACACGGCTCAGGTAAACCGCACCATCCTGAAAACAATCAAAGAGCGGTGGCACCAGGCATTTGTAGAACATGGCATGGAAGCAGAATGGGAGAAACAGAAAGACGCCATCTCGTTCACCATGCGTCTACAGCCTGTCACAGAGACATGGTATTCGGGTGTTGAGCCGCTTACAGACAAAGGAAACAAGACGGTTGACAAGATCCTCCAACTGGCATGTCTGTTGGTCCTCATCATCGCCGCCATCAACTTCCTGAACTTTGTGCTGGCAGAGAGTCCGATGCGTATTAAGAGCATCAACACCCGCAGGGTGCTGGGCAGTAGCATCAACACCTTGCGGATACAGCTGATAGCAGAGACTGTCATCACCTCCCTGATTGCCTTTATCGTAGCCATGATGGTCTGTTGGCTGCTGTCATACTGGCCATTTGTCAATGAGCTCGTCACAGGGGATATTCATCTGAGTAAGCATCCCTTACTGATCATCACCCTTGGCATCATAGCAGTCTGTGTAGGTATCATAGCAGGCATCTATCCGGCCTTCTATGCCACCTCTTTCCAACCGGCATTAGTGCTGAAGGGGGCGTTCGGACTCTCCCCGCAAGGGCGTCAACTGCGTACGGCATTGCTCTGTCTTCAGTTCTTGATTACCAGTGTGATGGTGCTTTATGTTGGTATTCTCTATCTGCAGAGTCATTATATCTTCCACTCCGACTACGGTTTTGCGAAAGATGAGATATTGTGTGCTGAGACTGGGGAACTGAAAGACAAGCAGGAGGCTTTGCGATCAGAACTGATGCAGCAGACAGGTGTGGCCGACGTGGCCTTCTCACAATTCGCATTGGGATACAGTGACCAGTACATGGTATGGGGACGTAACGACAAAGACCACCAGATACAGTCCACCGTGCTGCCTGTCGATTATCACTACCTCCGAACGATGGGTATTGAAGTGATAGAGGGACGTGACTTCAACGAGCATGATGGTGACTGCTATATCATCAATGAGGCTGCCCGTAAGAAATGGGATTGGGTGGAGATGAATCAGAAACTGCTTGCCGAAGACTATCCGGTGATTGGTGTTTGCAAGAATGTACGCTTCTCCTCCACACGTATTGACAATAACAACTCACCCTTAGCCTTCCTCATCTATGGAGACGATTTCTACAGCAAAGGGCGGAATAACACACTTGGCGTGATGAATGTCCGTGTGACGGCAGGCACCGACAAGGTGGAGATGCGCCAGAAGATCAAGGATATCTGCATGAAGCTGGGTGCACAACAAGAACCGGATGTTAAGTTTCTCGACCAGCATCTGGAAGAGCTCTATCAAGAAGAGTTCCGCTTCATCCGTCAGGTATTGGTATTCTCTGTTATCTGTTTCATCATCACCCTCATCGGTGTGTTCTGTATGACGATGTTCGAGACAGAGTATCGCCGTAAGGAGATAGGCATCCGCAAGGTGATGGGGTCGTCAACCAAGGAGATCCTGCAGATGTTCTGTAAGCACTACGCCATCATACTGTTCATCTGTTTCATCATTGCCGCTCCCGTGGCGTGGTATATCGGCAGGCAGTGGCTGCAGAACTTCGCCGAGCGCACTGCTATCCACTGGTGGCTCTTCCCGTTGGCCTTGCTGATAGTAGGCCTCATCACCATGGCAACCGTCATCACGCAGAGTTGGCGGGCAGCCAATGATAACCCCGTTAACAGTATTAAAACTGAATAAGCGCATGATTAGTTATCTGAAATTTCTCTGTAGGCACCGGCTGTTTACACTCATCAATATCGTAGGACTCTGTCTCTCCATGGTATTCCTACTGTTGTTAGGCGACCTCATCTATCGTCAGACAACGGTGGAGAACTACCAGACACGCAGAGACCGGACGTTCATCGTAGGCAACGAGATGTGCATGATGTCTAACTTCCGTGTAGGTGAACGGCTGAAAGAGCGTTTTCCAGAGGTGGAGGACTGGTGCTCTATGGCTGGCTACGGCATGACATTTAATATTGGTGGACAGAAGGCCGACACCAAAGTGCTGGTGACGGGAAAGAACTTCTTTACGTTCTTTGACTACCGGCTACTGACAGGTGACCGCCAGAAAGTGCTCAGTGCGCCCAACCAGATTGTGGTAAGCAAGTCGTTCGCGCAGCGCTATTGGCCCGATGAGAGTCCTATCGGTAAGGAGATGGTGTTGGGTGGCGATGAAATGGAGCTGGGCGATGCGAAAGATAAACAACCACATATCACCTACACCGTGAGCGGTATTATGGACGACTTCGACCGAAGCATCATTCCCGACGGTTACGACTGTGTGTTCAACATAGATAACCTGCGGCACTTCCACTACTCAGCCTGGAGCGAGCAGATGAACAATGCGTCTTGCTGCGTGCTCTTCCTGTTACAGCGCGAGAGTTGTGACCTACGAGGCAAAATACCAGCCATGCGCGACTACCTGAAGACTTTCTTCTGGCTTTATCAGATGGAGGCCGCAAAGGAACTGACCCTTACCCCTTTCTCCTCGCTCTACTATGATGCGATGGAATGCTCGTTAGGACAGGAAGACGTCAATCATGGCAGTCGTGACATGGCTCACCTCTATGTGGTGGTTGCCCTGTTGGTATTGGTGTTTGCCATCTTCAACTACGTTAACCTGAGCGTATCGCTAACCACAGAGCGCTCGAAGGAGATGGCCACAAGAAGATTGCTGGGACTTTCAAGGCAGCAAGTATTTGGCCGACTGATTATTGAGAGTATACTCTTCACTGCCGTTGCCTTTGCCATAGGGTATCTGCTCGCACTTGTCTTGCAGGATAAAGCCATAGAGATGACGAACTGTAAGTTGGACCTGCTTAAGGACACAGGAATAAATACTGTTGTTGTCTTTATCCTTGCAATCTGTGCTATTGGCGTATTGGCAGGCTTTGTTCCTGCCTCAATACTGAGTGGCTATCAGCCTATTGACATTGTACGTGGCACTTTCCGCCGCCGTGTACGCCAGCGATGGAGTCATGTACTGATGGTTTTGCAAGCTGTCTTTGCCATCGTCATGCTCACCATTACATTGCTATTATCCGACAGCATCCGTGAGCGCATGAACCGTCCGTTGGGCTATGACATTGAGAATATCCTCAAAACTTGGGATATTGCAGGCCTTAACGAGAATCAACGGCAGACGTTCCGCAGCAAACTGCTTGAATTACCAGAGGTAGAGGCTGTAGGTTTCGGTTATGGCACCCCTATTGAAGGACTGGAGAACCAGACGGTATCTGCCGATGACGGGACTGTCGTGAGTCTACGACTGCTGATAGGCGACAGTTGTTTCTTCAACATCTTGAACATCCACCCGGAGAAAGTATATAGTGACAGTGGATGGGGAGTGAACCACCAGTTACTGCGACAGTTCGGCAAGAGCGATGATGCAAGGAAGATTGTCACGGCAGATGAGAAGGTAAACTTTGAGGTGGCAGCCGTCTACCCCGATATGATCTATCAAAACGTGATGCGTGAGGAGGAACATCCCACGCCATTCGTCATCCTCAATGTAAAAGAATTCCACGATGATGAAGATACCTACGTGAACAGGTACTACGGGAAAGTTCGTCAGGCACTTGTAAAGTATCATGGCGATCGTAAGAAGGTGGAGGATTCCATCAAACGACAGATACGCGCTATTACCGGACATGAAGCATCAGATGTTCACTCGCTCACCCAGAGTCACCAGGATTGGTATAAAGACTATGAGCGTTTCCTCCGTGTGCTGATGGTCTTTACGATAGTAGCCTTGCTTATTGCCGTGCTCGGTCTGATGGCGATGAACAGTTATTTCGTCAGTCAGCGTCGGCGTGAGATTGCCATCCGTCGTGTATTTGGAGCAGAGATCAGCAGCATTACTTTACATCTGTTGCGAACAATAACCATACAATCACTCATTGCAGCTGTCATTGCCGTTCCCCTGGCCTACTGGTTGGCACCAATCATAGGCAGTATTTCCGGACTAAGCATCCAAATGCGTTTTATGCCACTCCTGGCAGCTCTTATCATCGTATTGGCCGTTAATCTGCTGACAGCAGCTTTCCAGAGTTGGCATTCAGCTATAGAAGATCCCATTAAAAACCTCAAGAATGAATAGTTATCTGAAATTCCTGTCGCGCAACAAGCTGTATACCTTTATTAATATAGCGGGGTTGGCGGTGTCGCTGATGTTCATCATCCTCATGGGCGACTACACCTGGCGGCAGTATAGCATCGACCGATGGCATAAGAATGCCGACCGCATCTACTTGATGGGTAATGAGAGTTTTTTCTTTATGTGGCCGCAGGAGGCTGAAGACATCAAGAACCTCTGTCCTGAGGTAGAAGAGGCCTGTTGTGTGATGAGCCAAAGCGGAAAGATAAAGTACGGACAACGGGAGGTAAAAGATGGCGAAAATGAGAACGGCATCATCATGCTGACCGACCCGGTGTTCTTCCGTTTCTTCGACTTCAAACTATTGGAGGGCGACAGACAGACGGCTCTTGATTCGCCAGACAAATGCGTTATTACCAAACGACTGGCCAAGAGACTCTTTGGTGACAAGAATCCTATTGGTGAGTCGCTACAGATAGTGGGCGACCGCCATGTCAGCATTGGCAGTGAAGATCCCTCCGATAGTACGCTATACTATCGTGTCAGCGCCGTCGTGGAAGACCTGGACCGCACCGTCTTGCCCAACGAGACGCAGATCATCGTCAACATGGAGCGTTTCCCTCAAGTGCTGGGCTACGACCTGAAAGGCAATGCCCTCGCTTACGGGCCGACAGGTGCTAACAAGATGTTTCTCATGTTACGACCCGGCATGACCCTTGAGCATAAGAAGAACATCATCAATGGGCATCTGAAGAAGGCCCACCCTGCCGGATGGGGTGACTATAAGGTCAGCCTGACACCACTTACCGACGTCCTGTATGCCTTGCAAAACGAAGGCTCAGGATTGCAGAAGGGCGACAAGACACGGCTGCGCATCCTGCTGGCAGCCGTACTGGCCATCCTCTTCTTTGCCGTGAGCAACTATATCAATCTGACCGTCGCTAATACAAACTTCCGTGCTAAAGAGATGGCTACACGCAGGCTCTTCGGCAGCAGTCAGGCGGAGATTTCGCTGAAGTTGATAGCCGAGTCGACGTTGATGATAGCCGTTGCCTTTCTCATTGGCTTCGGCTTGGCTCTCTGCTTTCAGGATGATGCGGTCGCACTATTCAAGGGCAAGATTGCCCTGATCAACGACATCAGCGTCGGAACAGTGAGCGTCTGTTTCGCCTTCATCCTACTTGTGGGAATCATCTCGGGCATTCTGCCTTCGTATCAGATTTCCCGTTACCAGCCCATCGACATCGTGAAAGGAAATTTCCGCTATCACTCCAAAATGTTGTTGGGCAAACTCTTCATCGTCTTGCAGAATGTCATCACCGTCACGATGCTCACCGCCGCCCTCGTCATCTGGCTGCAACTGAACCACCTCATACATGCGCCCCTTGGTTTTAACACTGAGAACCTCTACTATATCTATCCGCCAGACGGAAAGGAGCAAATGGTGAGGAGCCAATTAGAGAAAATGCCTTTTGTGGAACGCATCGGCACCTGTCAGGGTACGTCGTTCACTCAGTTTAATACCAATGCTAAAGGAATCAAGCGCGACGGAAAGTACCTTATGCTGTTGGTGACAGAGCTGGACAAGACTGCCTTCGAGCTACTCGGTCTGAAAATCCGTCAGGACTACGGTATGCATGGCGGTGGCTACTACCTGACGGAGGAGGCCCTGCGGCAGACGGGCTACACGGAGAAGACCCGCGAACTGGACTGGGGCGACGGAGATAAAGACCCCATTGAGGGCATCATCAGCGACTTCCACATCATCAATGTGCTGCAAGATATCAGGCCCTTCATCATTCGTCTGTCAGATACAAAGGAATACCCCGGTTTCCTCGTCAAGACGAACGGTGACAAACAGGCGAAGGCTGCCTTCATTCAAATGAACAAAGACGCGGGTGTCCCTGATGAAGCAATGGAATGGTCCGTATTCGGTATGGAAGAAAGCATCGCTGAGACCTTCGAAGAGCAGCAGAACACGCTGCATATTATCTCGCTCTTCACCCTCATCGCCATCATCATCTCCATCATGGGCTACGTGGGCCTGTCGCTCTTCTTCATCCGTCAGCACGAGAAAGAGATTGGCATCCGTAAGATTATGGGTAGCACTTCGAGAGAGGTGATGTGGCGGATGTTCCGTATATTCTGCGCCCCGCTGCTATTGTCGTTTGCCATTGCCATTCCACTCTCATGGTTTATCATGCACGACTGGCTTTCCAACTTCAGTTACCGGATAACACTCAGTCCGTGGATATTCATTGTCACCTGCGCCTTTGCTCTTCTCGTGTCCATTCTTTCTGTATATGTACAAATCATGAAAGCCGTGAGGACCAACCCTGTAGAGAGCATCAAGACGGAATAAAGAGATCCTTATATTCTTGCTATATTTTTGAAAACAAATAATCACAAAAAGAAGTATGAAGAGCTATTTCAGATTCCTTTCGCGCAACAAGCTATATGCAGCGGTAAATGTTGTAGGACTGAGCATCTCGCTTGCCTTCGTCATCATCATTGGACTCTACGCCCAGATGGAGTTCGGGCGCGACAAGTGGCACCAAAATGCCAACCGAATCTATAGTGTCTGTACGGCGGACAGTAGTGAAGTTGATGAAGCATCACATTGGAACATGCAACAATTACTGCGCAGCCATTTCCCAGAGATCGAGAACACTTGCGCAGTATTAAATTGTGATGTAGAACTGACACTGAACAACCAAGAGAAAAAATCTGCACAACTGATGGCAGTTGACTCCACGTTTTTCCAATTCTTCGACTTCCCCCTATCATTAGGAAATCGACACCAAGCACTCAAAAAATCAAATGCTATCATCCTCAGTGAGGAAACGGCCCGACTGCTCTTCGGATCAAGCGACCCAATGGGAAAGAATGTGACACTGAACGACTCACTTTCATTCGAGGTAACAGGTGTGATGCCACAACTGAACCATACCTATATGAAAACATTTGATATCCTTGTGAATACCGACATGGTCGATGTGTTGACAGATAATGGCGGACATTTCAAGGATCCAACGATGAATACTGGCTATGGTCAGTGCCGCGTCTATCTAATGGCACGCGACGGTTGTGACCTGCTACAGAAAGAGAATGCCATCAACGATTACCTCTCTAAGCATGTCTGGCTGTTCAAGAAGGACTCACCATTTCCTTGCCATCTGGAACTGCATCCACTTGCAGACATGTATTTCTTGAAACGAGCCGATACGAATGGCACGAGTCAGGGCGACCACAAGCTATCGTGGCTACTCACAGTAGCAGGTCTGGTCATCCTGCTCTTTGCTGTGATGAACTACATCAACTTAACAATGGCCCAAAGCATATTCCGAATGCGCGAAATGGCCATGCGTCGATTGTTAGGTTCACAGAGAAGTAACGTGATGGTGCGACTTATTGGTGAGAGTGTGCTGCTCTGCCTGCTGTCGCTCATAATAGCTATTGTTCTGGTATTTGCAGCCGAGCCCTATGTCAACGAACTGGTAAACAATCATGGCAATTCGAGTTCTTTCTTTGAATACTCTGGCAGCGATATCAGCATCATACAGACTGCCGACTTACTTAGCCCACAGGTGTTTTCTATTATCTTAGTATTCACTCTGTTACTGGGCATTGCTGCTGGCGTTACTCCCGCCATTGCCATCTCGTCGGCCCACCCGATTGAAATAGTGCATGGCGCATTCCGCCGCCGTTCAAAGATGTACTTCTCAAAGCTGTTTATCGTTGTACAACATGTCTGCACCATCGTAGTTCTTGGTATTGCACTTACCATGTGGCTTCAAATACGCCATCTCGTCAATGCACCGCTAGGTTTCAACATGGAGCGGCTGCTCATCGTACGTGCTCCAAATATGGGCATGACCAATAAACTCGGTCTGCTATACAATGAAGTACAAAAGATGGCATGTGTGGAAGCAGCAACCATTGGCTTGGGAAGCCCTTTCACTGGTGGAAGTAACTCTACAAATACTATTGGTGAGAAGGTGGTATCGTTTCAGACATTTTGGAACAGCCCTGGTTGGTTGAAGATACTCAACATTCCCATACTTACTGACTATGGTACTAGCGGTAAATACGGTGAGCGTAACTTTATCACCCGCAAGTGTTTGGAGGCTGAAGATCTGCCCAGTGATGCCCGTAGCATATTTCTCAATGGTAAGCAACTGCAAATCGACGGTATCATCAACGAATTTTGTTTAGGCGACATACTCAGCGAAAAGGGTAACAATATCATTGTTACGGAGGCACCACTGGAATATGGCCTTGAGATATTGGTTAAGTACCGTGGCAGTAAAAAAGATGCCATATCACAAATACGGAAAAGCTATGAGCACATCTTCAACATGCCGATGGAAGCCGACTGCTGTCAGGGCGGCGACGACACACTGCAATATATTTACATTGGCGAGATTCGCATCATGCGTTTGCTAACCGTATTCGCCGTAGTAGCATTAATTGTCTCTTTGCTTGGACTTCTCGCCATGTCAACCTACTATATACAACAGCGACGCAAGGAGGTAGCCGTTCGCAAGGTATTCGGTTCCACTAACAACGAGGTACTTGTTCAACTGCTTCGTCAGTTCGGCATTGAGATTGCTGTCGCTTTTATCTTGGCTGTACCTATTATATATTATATAGGTAACCATTGGCTGTCGCAGTACGCTTATCGCATCACGCTCAGTCCCTGGATATTCGTTGCTGCCGGGTTTACCTGCTTCATCATTTCCATGCTCACCGTCATCATCCAGTGCTGGCGCGCTGCTTCTGAGAAACCGGTTAACAATATCAAGACGGAATGAATGTCAAAGAATCATACATCAGACCGTCTAATTTTTAGACAAGATATATCCGCCGGGGCCAAAAACCTTGGCGGATTCGCATTCATATTATACTTTTGTAGTGAAAAATAAAAGTAAGAATGAAAAGTAACCCTAAAGGACAAGGTACCTTTATCAAGGTCATATCACTGGCTATCGGACTGACCGTCGGCCTGGTGCTGATCGCCAAGGTGCAACTGGAGCGTAACTACGACCGTTGCATCGTGGATAAGAATCATGTATATGCCGTTGGGGAGGCATTTACCAAAGAAGGTGCCGACCCTGCCGAACATGAGAATTCGCCTGGAGGAGCTATTCCCGCCTTGTGCCGCTATATCCCGGAAATCGAGGTGGGCACCCGCTACACCTATCAGTTTTCTAAAGAGAAGATGACGCTGGAAGATGGCAGTCGCTATCCTTTTGAAAACGCACTCTTTGCCGACTCCTGTTTCTTCGATATCTTCGGCACACGAATAGTGCAGGGTGATGTGAAGAAGATTCTCAGTACGGCAGGACAATGTCTTATCAGCCGACGACTGAGCGAGAAGATCGGCAGCGATGTGGTGGGCAAGACCTTCACGTTCATGGCTGCACCTGGCAAGCCGATGACCATCGGCGGTGTGTTTGAATCCTTTGATGAGAACAGCAGTCTCAGTCTGGTCGACATCGTGATGTCGCTGCCTTCCATCGGTATCTACTCCTACGATGGCACAAGCAACCTGATGGGTAACGACCGCTACCGTTCCTTTGTCCGACTGCGTGCGGATACCGACATGAAGAAGGTGGAGCAGGAAATGGACAAGATGCTGAAAGAGCAGATACCCTGGGAGGAGGTAAAGGCTGCTGGCATTGAGGACTTCCGCTTCACGTTCCACCCGACGAGCGAGAGCCGTATGAAGAACACGAAGGTCAAGACTACCTGCACCATCCTTGCCATCGTAGCCTTCGTGATGCTCTTTACGGCCGTCATGAACTATATCCTCGTGGTCATCAGCACTCTGGCAGGCAGGGCCCGTCTGGTAGCCATCCGTAAGGTGTTAGGCGCCCCGCGACACAGTTTCTTCCTTACCACACTCAAGGAGGCTGCCATACACCTGATCTTGGCATTGCTCCTGATGATGGTTTTGCTGTGGGCAGGACAAGACTGGATACGCGAACTCATGGGAGCCAGCATCAGCACGCTATTCTCACAGCAGACCTTCTGGGTGCTTGCCGTGATCTGTCTCCTTGTACTGATCTGCTGCGGCCTGCTGCCAGGCTATATCTATTCGCGCATCCCGATGGTCTATGCCTACCGGTTGTTCAACGAGAACAAGCGCATTTGGAAACTGTCACTGCTGGCTTTCCAGTTTGTGCTGAGCACGATGCTCTTGTGTATCCTCACTACGATATACAGGCAGTACGACTATATGCTGAACAAAGACTTAGGTTACGACTACAAGGATGTGGCCTATATCAAGATTGCCAACCCTTCGGATTCCACCTTCACCTTGGCACGTGAGATTGAGAAACTGCCTTGTGTAAAGAGCACGGCCACCGCCTACTCTCTGTTCCTTTCTAAACAGAGTGGCAATAATGTGATGCTCCCGGGCGATCCGAAACAACTGTTCAACTACGCCTGTCTGTATTGGGCAGAAGCCAATATCATAGAGACCATGGGACTGAAGATCATAAAAGGTAAGCATCCCACGCAACCAAACAGCCCGGGATGGAAAGCGGAGGCGATCATCGACGAAGCATTTGCCCAACAGATGAAAATACATGCGGGCTGGGATAACGCAATCGGACAGACCATGCTGAGTACGGAATTTGGAGATCAAGTACCGCTCAAGGTCGTTGCTATAGTAAAGAATTTCCAGTTAGGCACATTAACAGATATGGATGAACGGCCCACCATGATGATCAACGGAAATATCTATGCCAACTATATCCTGATCAAACTGAATGCGCTGACATCAGAAAACATGCAGGAGGTGCAGCGGATATGTGACCAGTTATACCCGGATGCGGAGTTATCCGTGAAGTCTTACGCTGCAGAGCTTACCGACTATTACCATGACACCCTGCACACACGCGACCTGATCATGATCGGGTGTATCGCCTCACTGCTTATCACACTCATCGGACTGATAGGATATGTGCGTGACGAGGTGCAGCGCCGCTCACGCGAACTGGCCATCCGCAAGGTGATGGGAGCGAACGTCAGTGAACTGCAGAACCTGTTCCTGCGAAGTATCGCCTTTATCGCCCTGCCGGCTATTGCTGTTGGCGTCGCCTTGGGCTATTATCTCAGCACACTGCTGATGGAGCAATTCCCAGACAAGGTGCAATTCGCATGGTATGTCTTCGTGATCAACGCATTGCTCGTCTTGATCATCATTGCCACCGTGGTGTTTGCTCAGACTCATAAGGTGGCTACCAGCAATCCCGTGAATTATCTAAAAACAGAATAACATTAAAATATTAAGCATATGATTAAGTTAGAAAAAATCCAGAAGGTGTTCCGCACGGAGGAGGTGGAGACCGTAGCATTGGGCGGTGTATCGCTCGAAGTAAAGAAAGGTGAGTTCGTGGCCATCATGGGTCCTTCGGGCTGTGGCAAGTCCACCTTATTAAATATATTAGGCTTGCTCGACAACCCTACCAGTGGTAAGTATTGGCTCGACGGACAAGAGGTGGGCTCACTGAAAGAGAGTCAGCGCACGGCTGTCCGCAAGGGGCAGATCGGTTTCGTGTTCCAGAGTTTTAACCTGATTGACGAACTCAATGTAGAGGAAAATGTAGAATTGCCACTCACCTATCTCGGCGTGCCTAAGAAAGAACGCAAGAAGCGCGTGGAAGAGGTTCTGCGCCGCATGGCCATCTCGCATCGCGCCCATCACTTCCCACAACAACTCTCTGGTGGACAACAGCAGCGTGTGGCCATCGCCCGTGCTGTCGTGATGAACCCCAAACTGATCCTTGCCGACGAGCCGACGGGTAACCTCGACTCAAAGAATGGTCTGGAGGTGATGCAACTGCTTACCCAACTGAATCAGGAAGGTACTACCGTGGTGATGGTAACACACTCTGAGCGTGATGCCGGTTATGCACAAAGGATCATCAATCTCTTCGACGGACAGGTAGTTCCCGAAGTGAAGTTGTAAGATTGTCATTAGTCAGTATCATTACTGACAGCGACCAGATGTATTACACGGAATAGTTTTAATCATTAGAAATCCATTGCGCCATAGTAGCGCAACACAGTCTCTATCATTGGCACTTGAGTGCGCTGCTATAGCGCACTCAAGTGCCAATACATTTTATCCTTATAAAGACGCTACATGCCATAAACGAAAAAGACAGCTACTTATTCAGTAACTGTCTTTTCTTCAGTCGGGATGAGGCGACATTTGGCTCAGAACACTACGTCACATAAAAAAAGGAACCCAGTATCTTACTGAATTCCTTTTTCCTCAGTCGGGATGAGGCGGCATTTGGCTCAGAACACTACGTCACATAAAAAAAGGAACCCAGTATTTACTGAATTCCTTTTTCTTCAG